>DUPR01000023.1 GCA_012838205.1 Methanobacterium sp. | reverse complement strand
GGGAAGAATACGATGTTAAAATTGAAGATTTAGGTAGAGATGGTGACGGCATTACTCGTATTGAAGGTTTTGTTGTTTTTGTTTCTGGAGCTAAAGTAGGTGACGAAGTTAAAATTAGAATTAACTCAGTCCGAAGGAACTTTGGCTTTGCTGAAGTAGTAGAATAGAATATGTTGAGAGGGAATTGTAATTCCCTTTTTTGGATCTTTTTTTTTAGATGGATTTTTTTTTATTATTGTAGGTATTATTTAAAATCTAATTTATCAATTATTGATACTATTTCATTGGCTTGTTTTTTGCTTTGAGCATAAGGTTCATATGTGTAAGTTTCATATAACATGGAAGGTATTCCGGCTTTTATTAAGGGAATAGTCACATAATTTGGGCTGGTGGGACTGGGGGGAGTGTATATGCTTAACCATTTGGTTTGGTTTTTTATTTCTAATGCTAATTTCTCGGTTTTTGGGAGATTTTGTGGGATGTAAAGAAATCTTATTTTCTGGTAACCTCCCTTTCCTTCATTGGAGTGGACATCAATGACTAAATCCGCAGACATCTTCTTAATATCTGGAACTACATATTTATAGGCAAGTAACTGACCGTTTGATCTGCCTTTTTCATAGTCATCAGGGTCTTGGCTGACATTAACTTGATAAATATAATAACAACATTTCAGGGTGCTGTTTTGATTGGTGACAGATTCTATTATGGCTTGATGGGATTGGTTTTCAAGGGGATGGACCCCAACTATGTAGACGATTCTATTTGTTGAACTGACATTCCCATAAGGGCCGTAACGGATAACGTTACCATATTCAGTTTTTCCTAAAACAACACTCTTAAATGTAGAATTAGTTAAATTATCCTTATTAAAAAAAGTTTCATAGAATAAGACTATGGATAACGCATTGGCAGAGAGTATAACTATCAAAATGATTAATAATTTAATATTTTTCATTTAATTACCTTCAACTGGAAGATGAATTTTTTTTGATGGATGCCATCTCCGATATCCATTTTGCCTGATTTTTTTTAAAGTAAAAGTGAAATCTTTATAAGGTAGTTTTTAAAATATAGATACTGAAAAATGGAAGTGGTTACACTCGTGGTATTTCCTTTACTGATTATCTAATAAATAATTATCATCATTGATTACACTGTTGTTATACAGTTTCTGATTGGAAATAGCGCAATACCACTAAAAAAGTAAAGTATTGTGAAAATAGAGGAGTGATTAAAATGCATATTATGGAAGGTTTCCTGCCCTGGGAATGGTGTTTATTGTGGTATTTAATATCACTTCCAGTGGTGGCTTATGGTATTTTACAGATAAAAAAAATAACTGAGAAAAATCCAGAATCAAAACCCTTACTTGCAGTTTCAGGAGCTTTTGTTTTTGTATTATCATCTCTTAAACTACCTTCGGTAACAGGTAGTTGTTCTCATCCCACCGGCACTGGTTTAGGGGCAGTGCTCTTCGGACCAGCTGTAGCTAGTGTACTGGGGGCCATAGTCTTAGTATTCCAAGCTCTTCTCCTGGCCCATGGTGGGCTTTCTACATTGGGAGCAAACATTTTCTCAATGGGAATAGTTGGCCCACTAGTTGCCTGGTTGGTTTATAAAGGTGTTCGGAAGTTAAACGGGTCCACCCTACTGGGAGTTTTCCTAGCAGCAGCCCTGGCTGATCTCATGACTTATGTGACCACTGCGATCCAGTTATCTTTGGCTTTCCCTGTACCTAGTTTTGGGGTAGCATTCAACAACTTCATGTTGATCTTCGCTGTAACCCAAGTACCTCTGGCTATTGCCGAAGGACTCCTTACTGTGGTGATATTCGACTACATAATGAAACTCCGGCCAGATATCTTGGAAAACTTGAAGGTTATTGGCTCTAAAATGAAGGAAAAAGTAGAGACGGTGATTTAAGATGAATAATAAACAATACCTTGTGCTACTGGTTTTAGTGGCCATTATCGCCATCATTCCATTAGCTATGTACAATGGTATGAGTGAAGATGATGGTTTTTTTGGCGGAGCAGATGACGCAGCCAGTGAAACAATAGAAAAAACCGGATATGAACCTTGGTTTGAGTCTTTCTGGGAGCCACCAAGTGGTGAGATTGAAAGCTTACTTTTCGCCCTTCAAGCAGCCATTGGAGCTATTATTATTGGTTATGTGCTGGGATACTATTATGGACGTGCCAAAGAAAGGCGAATGATTGAAAAAGAAACAAAAAAATAAGTTTCAACCACAATTAAGGGAGATGAATTTCTCCCAGAATAATTTTTTTTTATAAGGTAAAATTGATTTTATTTAAAGTAAAATATAAGTAGGTGTTGAGATTAATTGAAAACATCTAAAGTAAAACTGAAATTTACACTAGTATTATGAAAGGTGACACTTTAAATGTTTGATAACACTCTAGATAGTTATGCTCACCACAATAACCTTAAAAATATGAACACTTTCTTTAAAGTTATTTTTGCAATAACAACTATGTTGGTGAGTCTTATATCTACATCTCCGGTGGTGCCTTTGTTAATAGTACTAGTGATGTCTTTTTTAATTATATCTCAGGCAAAAATCCCTTGGAAGTTCTACCTAAAATTTTTAGCAGTACCCTTTGTTTTCGGATTCATAACATTCATATTCATGGCATTTTTCTTTGGGGTAGGTGGTCATATCTTTGATTTGGGAATATTAAATCTCGCAGTAACTGAAGACGGTTTTAACCGGGGATTGCTTACTTTTTCCAGAATTATAGCTGGATTTACATGTATGGCTTTCTTGGCCCTTACCATCCCCATGACTGAACTATTTTCAGAACTTGAACGCTTAAAAATACCTCAGATAGTCATGGAAATTGCCATGTTAATGTACCGTTACATTTTCATCTTCCTGGATGAAGCTTTAAACATGTACCATGCCCAGGAAACACGTTTAGGATATTCGTCCCTACCCAAATCTTTTAAATCTATGGGAATGTTAGGCAGCAACCTATTCATACGAACCTGGATTAAAGGTGAACAAGCACATATTGCCATGGAATCTAGATGCTATACTGGTTCATTGAAAACATTAAAATCTCCAGATAGCCTTAAAAATGCAGGAACTCGTAACCTTGCTCTTTTAATTTTATTTGAACTGATCCTACTCCTTGGAGTATACTTAACTAATAACTTTAGTTTCTTTTAAAAATCAAGGGGAGGTTGAAAATTCAAGAACAAATCCATCAGTACCTTTTTAGAGTAATGGCTTATAATTTGAGTAGTCTCTAATCCTCCGCGCAAATTCATATATTGTGGAAGTTCTAATTTCTTAGAACGAATAAAGTCTTTTATGCAATGATCATTTTTTATATCATCCAAACTAAATTTCAACTGATTCACCTTTATACAGTTATAATCAACAAGTAATAAAAATGTTCACAGTGGTATGATTAAAATGAATGTCATAGAAACCAAAGATGTCAGTTATAAATATCCTGATGGTACACTTGCCCTGGAAAAAGTGAACTTCCAAGCGCCTAAAGGTAAAATAATAGCCCTTTTGGGCCCAAATGGAGCTGGGAAATCTACACTCTTCTTACATTTTAATGGAATACTTAGGCCATCATCTGGAACAGTTTTAGTTAATGAAAAACCCCTGGATTATGCTAAAAAGTCCCTGATGCGTGTTCGCCAGAAGGTGGGAATAGTTTTCCAGAACCCTGATGACCAACTCTTTGCCCCTACAGTGGCAGAAGATGTGGCTTTCGGACCACTGAACATAGGCTTGGAACAGGATGAAGTGGAAAAAAGGGTGGACGAATCACTGAAAAGAGTGGGAATGGAAGGATACGGTAATAAGCCCCCTCATCACCTCAGTGGGGGTGAAAAAAAAAGGGTGGCCATAGCTGGGATACTGGCTATGCGTCCTGAGATAATGGTACTGGACGAACCCACTAGTGGATTAGACCCTAAAGGAGCATCCCAGATCCTGCGCATACTCTACCAATTGAATAAAGAAGGTATGTCTATAGTAATATCCACTCATGACGTTGATTTAGTCCCTTTATATGCTTCAAGTGTTTATATCATTAATGAAGGTCAAATTATTAAGGAAGGAACACCCCAAACAGTTTTTAATGATGAAGTAACCATTAGAAACGCTAATCTCCGACTACCCCGGATTGCACATCTCATGGAAATACTGGGAAAGGAAGATGGTCTTCCCTTTAATAAACCATACCCCTTAACTATTGGAGAAGCCAGAAAAGAATTATTAAAACATTTAAAATATTAATTATTGACCTTAAATAATTCTAATTAATAAAAAAGTTTTAATTTTCATATTTTTTTTCTCGAAATAAAAACTTTAGACATATAAAGGCGTTTTAATGGAAAAAACCGAAATAGCAGTGAGTGAGTGTAAATCTTATTCAATTAATGATGTTCACACTGCAACGAAAACTTGTTTGGAATCATTGGGCGGGTTAAAGAATTATGTTAGTTCTGGAGATATAGTTTTACTCAAACCAAACCTCCTCCAAGCTAGCAGCCCAGATAAATACATTACCACCCACCCAGCAATAGTAGAATCTGTCATCAGTTTAGTGAAAGAAGTTGGCGGCATTCCCCAAGTGGGGGATAGCCCGGGTGCTTTTGACAGAAACATTAACAAATATTGGGATGCAACTGGACTCACTGATGTCTGTGAAAGATTAGATGTTGAATTAGTCAATTTTGAAAATTCGGGAAGCTACCATAAACAGAGAAATGGTCAAGATTACTATATAGCCAAGCCAGTTCTGGATGCAGACCTAGTGATTAACTTGCCCAAAATCAAAACACATAGCCTAACAATTCTCACATGCGCTATTAAAAACCTTTATGGTACTGTACCTGGTTTTTTAAAGACAGAATATCATAAATTAGCCCCTCAACCATCTAAATTCTCTGAAAAAGTGGTTGATATCTACGCATTGAATCCGCCTTGTCTCCATATTGTGGATGGTGTTATAGGGATGGAGGGATATGGGCCTTCATCTGGTGATCCGCGTTACTTGGGCATGGTACTGGCTGGGAATGATGGTGTGGCTATGGACAGTTTTATCACCCATGTTCTGGGGCGGAACCCCCTAAAAATTCCCACCAACCGCTTAGCATACTATCAAGGACTGGGAGAGGCAGACCTGAATAATATTGAAGTTAGGGGTGTTGCTCCAGTGATTAATGATTTTAAATGGCCGTCTAACCTTTCACACACCCTAGAACTGATTCCCGGACCATTGGCTAGGGGGTTAATGAGTTTGTGGTATACCCGGCCTACTATTGACTCGGAAAAATGTACAATGTGTTTGAGATGCCAGGCGAGTTGTCCAACGAATGCTTTAAAAAAACCTGGGCAACGAACTGAAGATCAGGATCAATACATTCCTGAATTTGACTATGGACATTGTATTAACTGTTTATGCTGCATGGAAATGTGTCCTGAAAAAGCCATTTATAATGGTAAAAGTCTGCTTTATAAGTTCACTTCTCTTTTTCAAAAATAGACTAAGATTTTTGTTAATTCACAGAAATATTATTATTTGAAAAATTTACCAACCACATGCGTAATCATTTTTAAAAAAGGATTGTTTTAAGGGAATTTACCGATCTTAAAGAGTTAATTTGGATTCTCTTTTTTGAGATTCATAATTATTTTTTTTAGTATAACCCTATCCTTGCATAATCTTCCGTCCTCATAGATATGTTCCGGAAAATTATCAATGAAGAAGTTTTTTTCAACATCAAATATTTCAAAACCCACTTTCTGGTACAAGTGGAGTTGTTTAATTCCACAATCACCAGTTTTAATGGTTATATTTTCAAACCCATTTTTCTTTGCCCTTAAAATGGCATCTTCCAGTAAAAACGTACCAATACCTTGCCCTTGGAATTTCTCATCAACAGCAATATATTTAATTTCAACACTTCTTTTATCAATGAACTGCAAGACATAAACTCCAAGTATTTTTTGCTGCTTTTCTAAAATATATATTTCAGAATCTTCAATACATTTATCTATGGCTTCTATTGTTTCATCTGCTAGCAATAATAGATCATATGGGATTTTTTCATCTGTGCGAAGTTTTCTCACAGATTCTGTGAAATAATTTGAATTCATGTCTGTCCCTTAATCATTGACCTAGTAATCTAGTTCAGGTTGTTCTTCATATAAAATGGTGAGCTTTTTAATGAATGTTTCTTCATCGATTTCCCTTTTTGCGAAGCTTATTTGTAGATTTTCAATCTTTTTAATGTACTCCAATTCTTTATGATAATTTTCCTTAACTTCATCTAGAAACTCTGGATTATTCTTTGATTTTTCTCCAGAAACAATAGCTTCATAACCTTTTTTAGACCCTTCTCGATTAATATTTGAATGTTCTTTTATTTTAAGTATAAGACTTTCACTGGATTCGTTATTCTTAACTGAGTTAATCAATCCCTGATCAAACTCAGAAATCCATGGAGTGTTGATTAAAGAGGATATGAGCATTATTATTACGAAAAAACCTAAAATTCCCAGTCCAACAAACAATATTTTATTAATATTTTTTTTGTCAGTGGTTTCCAAGAGTTTTTTCCCACAATTCTGGCAATGAGTTAAATTATCTTCATTTTCAGTGTCGCAGTGTTTACATTTAACCATTAAAACTTCTCCACATGATTTCTACAATGTTAAAGAAAAAAATAAGATTATTCTGAATCAGCAATTTTAATGGCCTTGGTAGGACATGAAGACATGCAAAAGCCGCAGCCAATGCATTTCTGGTCATCCAGCAGCACTGTCCATTTTCCATCAATGGTAATAGCTTCTACTGGGCAGAGGCTGACGCATTCACCGCAATCTACACATTTATCTTCATCCTTTTTAACCACTTTTTTAATAGGGTTGAGTTGGATTCCCTCTTTTTCCATGTATTTTATTCCTTCTTCTGCTTCACTGCCACTGATTTCTATAAGCATTTTACCACCCTTCGGGGTGATATCAGCTCGCAGAATATTGAAGGTCACATCATAGGTTTTGATTAAATCAGATATCACGTGTTTGCTCACAATTCTAGGTGAAAATTTTAGCCAAGCTTTCACTGGGAATCACCTTCCTTATTATTTTGGGAGCACATAAGTCGGGATATGTCCTCAGCGGTAATCATGCCCTTAACCAAGTTTTCCCGGTCCACTATGGGCATACCTGATATTTCATGTTTATCAATGCGCCGGGCAATGACCTCCACTGGATCATCCTCCATAGCAACGATTACCTTTTTGGTCATCACTTCTGTCAGTTTTTTACTGCCCTTGGCTACGGCATGGGCAATATCCCATGAGGTTACAATTCCCATGAGTCTTCCTAGATGGTCCACCACTGGCAAGTGGTTGATGTTATTATCCACCATCTTCCGGGCAACACCCGAAATAGCTTCTTCTGCCTTGACAGTTATAACTGGCTTGATTTTAAGATCTTTAACCATTATAGATGGCCTTCTAATCTCAAGGGGAGATACACTGCAACCTTTATTTGGAATACTTTTCACTGGACTGGTTAAAAAGAATTCCCCTTTCTCTATCCAATTTTTAAGTTCTTCAGCAATTTCCAATGCCTTTTTAAATGAAGATAACGATGAAGTCTGAACTTCATTTCCATTAATTTCTATTTTACCAGTTTTAAGTTCATGATAGTTTGTTTCTTGAATAATGGGTCTGTTTCGCCGTGGAACTCCATAATCATAGATTTTACAACTTATTTCCTGGTCACTGATACCTGTACGTTGAGCTATCTCCTCATTTAAGATGGGAATAGGAATTCCCGCCCCAACATATAGGGTAGGTCCGTATTTAGGCATGGTTGCCCCCCTCAGATAATTAGAGTCCATCTTTTTCAAGTCACCTTGGAGCATTAGTGTGCCAGCTGATCCTGTGGGAACACCGTTCTTACGTTCTCCATCAGTTGCGTGTTGAGTTCCCTGGCCCATTATGTATCCCCGACCACCGCACAGGAATATTTGTGTTCCAACACCAATGGTTTGGAAGTAAGGGTCATTTAAAAGTGGGCTGAGTTCCCCTGCACTGGAATAACTAACATTACCCATCTGAGGCAGTAAGGTGCCCATGTAAGTGTAAAGAGTTTCTTCAGTTGAGTTGGTTGCCACAGCATAATTCTGGTAACAGTTCCTTGGATTAACCATAACTGCTTGGTTTAAACTTTCCAAGCTGATGAAAGTGTGTACATCTGTTCGTGGGTAGCAATCGGTTCCGAAAGCCTCAGTTACCAGTTCAACTTCATTACCTCGCACTAGATCTTCTAACAAGTGGGCGCCACCATAATCAAATCCAATATCCGGGTTGCGGTGGGGTTGTGTTGCCCCTATATAGGCATCTACCGCTGCTATGCCTGAGTATGCTTCCACGCCATTAAGATATGTTCGACTCATTTTAATGGGCGGGTCTGAATGTCCGAAGTTGAAAAAAGCACCTGAAGAACACATAGCGCCGAATGTTCCGGTGGTTACCACATCCACCTCTTTTGCAGCTTCTTCTGCACCATTTTCTTGCACAATACGGGTCATCTCACCAGCAGTGATCACAACTGCATCCCCGTCTTTGATTTTTTGGTTTATTTCCTCAATGGTCTTCACTTTTTTCACAACCGGTGCTTTTTAATAAATAATAAAAGTATTATCAAGGGAATGACATAACATTTATGATTTCTAAGCTATTTAAACAGAACTATTGTATATCATATTTTTTTCGGATAATAATTTATAATTCTGCCCTAAATTCATACTTAAATTCATATATTATAACCTTAACAATAAAATCTCTAATCTTAACTAATTATTTGTTAAACCATAATAAAAAATAATATCATAAAATTATATGTCATGAAGATCATATCAAAAATGGAGATACCATGAGAAAAGAGTTAGATCTGGACTTACTGGATAAAACATTAAAGTCAGTTGAAAAACATGTAGACTATGCGGATATAAGAGTCAATGAGAGTGATAACACTGTAATTGTTATGAAAGATGGAAAAATCCAGGAGATACGATCAGGTTCAGATCAAGGTATATGTTTGCGTGTTTTAAAACATGGTGCATGGGGGTTTTCATATACTAACCAGTTAAATCGGCTGGATAATCTAATTGAATCTGCCTTGAAACTGGCCAACTCTCTTTCCAGTGATGTTGAACTAGCTCCCGCAGAAATTAGAACTGACAAAGTAAGGTCCAATGCTCGGATTAAACTTTCTGATGTTCCTCTTGAAGATAAAAAATTGGCCATGACTGAGGTTGAACAAGCAGCTAACTTGGAAAAAGTGGTAAGCACCACAGTCAACTACGTTGACACTGAAGGCACCACTTATTTTTTGAACTCAGAAGGGTCATCAATACAAATGGAAGAAAATCGGGTGGCCCTGTTTCTGAATGCAGTGGCAGCATCAGAAAATGGCATTCAGTTTGGACATAAAAGTACTGGTGGTGCCAAGGGGTTTGAGGTTATTGAAAAAGAGGATCTGGAATTAATGGGAAGAACTGCTGCTAATAAGGCAATAAGACTACTAGATGCTAATCTTCCGCCGTCAGGACGCTTTCCCATAATAATGGATTCAGAACTCACTGGTGTTTTCATCCACGAAGCATTAGGTCATGCATCTGAGGCTGACCTCATACTTCAGAATGATTCAATTCTTAAAGGTAAAATCGGAGCCCAGATTGGATCACCTCTAGTTACTATCATCGATGATGCCAGTATGGATGCATTCGGATACTATGCCTACGATGCGGAGGGAGTAAAAGTGAGTAAAAATGTATTAGTCGATGAAGGGAAATTAGTATCTCTTTTAAGCTCCAGGGAAACTGCTGCTAAACTAAATATCCAGTCCAGTGGGAATGCACGTTCAGGAATTGGAGACCAACCTATTGTTCGTATGAGCAATACTTACCTTAAACCTGGAAAGATGAATTTTGATGAGCTCGTTGAGGATATAAAAAATGGAATATACCTTAAAGGGTCTAGAGGTGGTCAAGTAGACACTGGCAAAGGTGTTTTCCAGTTTAATGCTGCTGAATCATTTATGATTGAAAATGGGGAAGTAACAGATCCACTTCGAGATGTTTCTCTTTCAGGCAACATACTAGAAATACTGCAAAAAGTGGATGCTGTTGGTTCGGATTTCCACATGGGGGTTGGATTTTGTGGTAAAGCTGGACAAACCGCTCCTGTCGGAGATGGAGGGCCTCACACCAGGGTCAGCCAAGCAACAGTAGGTGGTGCCCAGTAAATGATAAATACTGATGATGGACAGTTTCTGGTAAAATTAGCCAGATCTGCAATTGAAACTTACTTAAACGATGGAAGGATCATAAATGTTCCTCAAGATATTAACCCTCACTTAAAAGAGGAAAGGGGTGTTTTTGTCACACTCCACCGAGATGGGGAATTAAGGGGTTGCATTGGATTTCCCGAACCAATTAAACCCTTGACAGAGGCAGTTATAGAAGTTGCCATCGGTGCAGCTACTGGTGACCCCCGTTTTCCCAGAGTAACGCCAGATGAGATGAAACTTATCCAAGTGGAGGTGAGTGTTCTTACCAAACCAGTCCTAATGTCAGTTCAAAAACCGATCGACTATTTGAAAAAAATCAAACTGGGCGAAGATGGCCTTATTGTTGAAATGGGAGTTTACCGCGGTTTGCTTCTTCCTCAAGTTCCTGTGGAATGGAAGTGGGACACTGAAGAATTTCTGGCCAACACTTGCATGAAAGCAGGATTATCTCCTGATTGCTGGTTACAAGATGGAGTGAAAATTTATAGCTTCCAATCTCAAATATTCAATGAATAAATATCTTTTACATCAAGTCTAAAAAAAATGAGATTATTACTTATTTATACCTTAAAAATAGAATCCAAAAAAAAAAATTTTATAAAATTTTTTAAAATCTTTTAAAAAAATGTGATTTAATGTTTTTACCTAACATACCTACACCTGATGAAGTGCTCGATAAGGGATTTCGACGTGCGAAAAAGGCCGCAGCCAAGGTTCGCACATCAAAGATTCACCGTCAGAAAAAATCAAAACGAATTGAAGAAGTAAGAGTCCAAACAGCTTGTCAAGTTATTAGGGAAACTTTTGAAGATATTCTGGAGAAAACACCCCACATTGAGGAACTTTCCATGTTCTATCAGGACTACATTGATGTGGCAGTGGGAGTTGATGATCTTAAAAAGTCTTTGGGAGCATTGAACTGGGCTAATGGTGTATTGGAAAAATTGCAGAACCAGTACACACATCGCATAAGAAGATCACCTCCAGAAGACGCTGCACAAATTCGAAGAGCAGCATTTGGCAGAATAGCTTCTGTTGTGAACCGTATCAGTGAAGAACTTGATTTTTTAAATTTTGCCAGGCAAAAACTGCGTAATATTCCCACTGTGGATGTTGAAGCCACCACTGCAGTTATTGCCGGATTTCCCAATGTCGGAAAATCAACACTCCTTCGACAAATTACCAATGCCGAACCTGAAGTTGCTGATTATCCTTTTACCACTAAAGGTATTCAAATTGGACATTTCGAGTTACGTTGGCAGAAATATCAAATTATAGACACTCCTGGTTTATTGGATCGTCCAGTGCAGGATATGAATCCAATAGAGCTAAATGCCATGGTAGCATTGGAACACTTAGCAGATTTGATTTTATTTATATTTGATCCCTCTCAAACATCAGGATTTCATGTAGAAAATCAAATAAACCTTTACTGGGAAATAAAAAAAATATTCAAGAATATTCCCATCCTTCCACTTTCAAATAAAATGGACTTGGTGGAAGATGAAGAAAATGTTAAGTACATTAAAGAACATATTGATATTGATGAAGAGCTACTTATGGTCGCTGCATCTGAGGGTACTGGCATATCATTGATAGTTGAAAAACTTCAAGAATTCAACAGGAAAATCAGGGCTAAATAGGAAAGCAATTCTTGTTAAAAGTATTATTTCAAGTTCACGGAGAATATCATGTTCATGGATAAATAAAATTTGAACTCCAGATTGCAGCAAAAAGCATCTGACTTGGATTAATTATGGGATGAGAGGGATTTGAATGGATAAAAAGAAAAGATTAGATACTAAGAATAAAGACACAAAAGAAGAAATCATTTCCAAAGCAGCGGAAGTTAAAGACTCTGTTTCAGAAAAAAGTGAGGAAGTAAAACAAAAAGCTTCTGAAGCTAAGGACACAGTTTCAGATAAGGGTGAAGAATTACGTGCCACTGCTGAGAAGATGGTTAATGATGTATTGAGTACTTTACGAGAAAAACAGGAAGAATTTGGGAAGACAATTACAGAGTACAGTACGCCTACCACCCCTTATGTTGATCTAATAAGCACACCTACTGAATTTATTATCATTGCTGACCTTCCAGGTGTTGAAAAAGACAATTTATCTGTTGATATAACAAATGAATCTGTAACCATCACAGTTACCTTCCCCGAAGGAATGGAGGGTGAAGGAATAAATTACATTAAACGGGAAAGAGGATTTGGTGAAGTCGTGCGAAATTTGGAATTGCCCTATGAGATTAAAATCAAAGAGGCCAGTGCCAATTTTGAAAATGCAATGCTTGTCATAAAACTTCCTAAAAAAGTTGCAGAAAGCAAAAAACTGGAAATTAAATAGTTCTGGGAACAATACTCGTTTCCCAGATATTTCATCTTTTTTTCTTGATTTTTTCCTAATATTACGCTTTTTTTTTAAAAAATTTTTAAAAAATTCTATTCAATTTTGAAATTCAGTATCTTACCTTCCCTATATGTCTTGTGCTACCTGGATCTTCTCCATTATAGTGTGCCAAGTAATAAATGAACCATTCTAAAGGAATTACTAGTATAAATGGTGATAATAGGGGATTAATATCTGCATAATCTTGCATTCGATATATTATATTTTCTGCACCAACTTTATTGGAAAAATCGATTGATTTATATGTGAATTCATCTCCAGGATATCCTGCATCTAGAAAAACAACTGGAATATTTTCTTCCACTCTTTCAATAAGACCATGGCGGAATTCTCCAGAGTATAAAGGACAAGCATGTTTTAGAGCCCCTTCCATAAACATGGTCATGGCTAGTTTATAAGCCAAACCATAGTTGGGACCGCTTCCCATTGCATAAAATATGTCATAATCTGCGTATTTTTTGGCCAAAACTTTATTTTCTTCTTCAGTTTTATTTAAAAGCTCTTTGGTGATTGTAGGAATTTTTTTCATATCTGCAAGAACATTGCTGGCAAGAGAAGAGTCTTCCATATGGAAAAGTATATGGTACAAGCTCATTAATTGGGTCATATATGTTTTTGTGCCCAGTATAGCATTTTCTCGACCACAAAGAGTTAAAACAGCATCATCAGACTCTTTCATTAAAGTGCTTTCTGCTTCGTTAACAATTGAAACGGTGTAAATGCCCTCTTTTTGAGCTTTTCTCATGGCAGCTAAGGTATCAGCTGTTTCTCCTGACTGGGATGTTAAAATAACTCCTACATCTTTGTTACGGAGTTTTTTATGGTAAAAAAATTCATAACCAGTAAATACTTCCAAGTTACGGTCAGATACCATTTTCATGGCATCATTAGCTGAAAAACAAGTTGATAGAGAGCTTCCGCACCCTACCATATATATCTTGTCAAATTCTCTGAATTTCTCACTTATTTCTTTCATATGAGATTTTTCAGCATTAATTGTCTTCTCTAAAGAGGTAGGTTGTTCCATCATCTCTTCATACATTTCATAATGCATTATGATCCCTCAACAATTAGGAGTGATTATAATTATACGCTATTTATTTACTAATTCCAAATAATTTTTTTATTAGTATTTTATCAACATTATTGGATAATAATTCAATTTTAAACATATAATGATTTTATTTTTATTTTTCCAATATCCTATTTTATATTTTTATTGATTTAATTGTCTTTTTTTTTAATCTTATTCTAATTATAGCCCATATATTACCTTTGTATTATAATATAATTTCTATACTAGATTATGGTGTTGAAAATCGATTTTTTTTCATAGAATTCGCAGTATACTTAAAACAAGATTACTATTTTTAAAAAACAGTTTTTCAGCACTAAAACTTATCAATTGTGTTAAGATAAAGTTTAGCAATGCATATTGCCATTTTAGCCACTTCTACAGGGTTTTCACCGACAATAACGATCATTGGCTCTTTTCCCCAAGCTCCTATGTGATATATGACATCTGGAACATCTTTGAGGTTTTCTACGGCATTTTTCACACCCCATGGGATGGTACTTCCCTCTTTTTTTGCAAACTCAGGGGGTTCCTTGTTGCGATCATAACTAGAAACTTTTAGACCCAGTTTCTGGCAGATCTCCACTATATTAGGGTGATATTTGATATTGAGGGCGCTGCGCTTATCAGGATCATATTTCATAATGCTTATAACTAGCCTTGCCATATGGGATGAAACACCATAATCAGGCCGGGCAACAGCTTTGGGCATACCATTTACAATAGTTACACGTCCTGGTATCCCAGCAACATCTTTTAATGTTTGAGCATTCTTTCGGGCCATTACGATATTGCTACGTACTTCAGGAATAATTTCTGCAAATTCTGGGGACTGTTCCAGTATTTGTAAAGCCCTTTCAATCTTTTCTAGGATCATATAAAAAGCGTTTGTATGATTTTGGATATAAATTTTGGTGTCCCACATTCTGATAGAATGAATTGCGTAATTTTTTTTAGCTTTTTTATCCTTGAAATAATAATTGGCATGGAAACTTATATTTATTCAGATAATGGAAATTTGGAATTTTTTAACTATTTTTTTACTTTAATTCATTCTAATTCACTTTAGATTGTATATTGGACATTCAAAACATTCTTCATTAATGCATACTGAGGGCAATTTTTTTAAAATGTATCAATTTTATATGATTCTCACTATAACTCCAATAAAAGACTTAATATTATTTTTACGGATGTTTACTGATCTTTACTATTATTGTTCTTAAAATAAGTAACAAATTTTTACAGAAATCCATGTGGAGTTATAAGATTTGACGAGATTTACATCTTGACGTGAAATCAGACTGGTCATGATATAACTGGTGAAAGTTGATGGAGTTGGCAGAAAATAAATATTAAAAAAAGGATTCATGATGAAAAGTTCTTATTTCAAACGTTTTAAACAAGAAAAAGACTATATGGTTGTTTTTTTTACCAAAAATCTATGATAACATTTATATGCTCAAAAGGATGATCTTAATGTGTCAGGAACATCTATCTGTGTTCAACTGACAAGCAGACATTGAGGGGGCATATTATTGAACCAACAATTGCTGCTAGTTATGCTGCTCCTACTTGGAGTTGGCATGCTGGCCCCTAATATAATCTATGCCACCCCAAATCAGTCCGCAACAGAAAATTTCGCGAATACGACCAATGTCAGTGAAATAACAGAAAACAACACCAACACATACACCATTCAGAATACAACCACTTCTGTGGTTAATGATTCAGACACTAATCAAAAACTAAACCATACTTCAGAAACTATCAATAGTACTCAGAATAGTTCATCAGATAACAGTAACCGAACAGAAACCATTCAAAATAACACCGCGGCAGCATCAGATGGATTCCAAAATGTCCACGCATTATGGATCAGTGCGGATGAAGTATCGGCTGTGAATCTAAACGAATTATTAAATGCCGGAATAACGGATATATTCGTCAAGACGAACCGATTTTCTTCTCCCAATTACAATACTGTCCTGACAGCCATACTAAGTAAGTTAAACGGAACTGGAATAAGGGTACATGCCTGGGTTTCCTGCTTCATAGACGAAAATGGAAAATGGGTAGATCCCCTCGGGAAAACTATCAAAACCACAGTCAAGGTACCCTACACCAAAACAGTGAAAGTAGCAACCAAAAACTGGTATAAAAGTTGGTATAAGGTCTGGTACAAAAGTTGGTATAAATACAGAGGAGTATGGAGATACTCCTGGAAATCCTATTGGAACTACCAATGGAAGTACTACTGGTCCTACAGCTACAAAACCACCACAGAATACACAACAAAGACTATAACAACTACAGACACGAGTTTCAATGATGCACTGGTAAATTACATTGCAAGCCTAGCTAAAAATTACGATATCGACGGAATTCACCTCGATTACGTACGTTATCCTGGAACAGCCTACAAGCATTCTGGTGGAACAGATGCAATCACCAACTTTGTAAAAAAAGTTGATGAAACATTATATTCCATCAGCCCGAAAATATCCATTTCTGCTTCACTCATGCCTGAGTGCAGTGTAAATGGTTATTATTATGGCCAGGACTATGCTGAGCTCTCAAAATACTTAGATTTCCTTGTTCCAATGATCTACAAGGGAAACTACAACAAGAACACAGCATGGATAGGCACCACCACTAAATGGATTGTAGAACATTCAAACAAACCAGTGGTGGCGGGTTTACAAATATACGAAAGCGACAGTAACGTGGTGAAATTACCCGCATCAGAAATCAACCAAGACATACAATCAGCAATATCCAATGGAGCATCAGGATATGCGCTGTTTAGATATGGATTGATTGACAAGGCGTTTTTCCACCAGACAACAACCACACCATCAACAACTAACACCACTTCTAACACCGCAACAACAACTAATGGCACTTCTACTAACAACAATTCTAGTACCTCCAATTCGCAGCCTACGTGCACTATTGCTGATATTATTGGCGCTGCTGGAAGGGTCAAGTCTTATGTTGAGACGAATAAGGTTCTTCCAAATTATGTGCAGATAGGTTCGTTGCAAGTTTCT
>DUPR01000022.1:32500-47664 GCA_012838205.1 Methanobacterium sp. | reverse complement strand
TTATTTCACCTTTTCAAAGGCAATTTTAGCTGCTTCAGCATTTTTCTCCCCAATTTTGCCGGGGAAAGTTTCTTTTATAATTTTAATTATTGAATCTAAAGATACTCCGCCAATTACTTTGGCAAAGGATCCTAACATCACTGTATTGACGATGGGCACACCCAGCACATCTAGTGCAATTCCAGTGGCATCAATGGTGTGTACTTCAGCACCACTTAATTCTAAATCATCTTTTGAATTTACAATCACTTTACCTCCTGTTTTAAGGCCAGATAATACATCAACGGCTTCAAGGAGTGTTGCGTCTAATACAAGAACATGATCTGGGTTATAAACTTGATATCTTCTTCTTATGGGTTTATCATGAATTCTGGTAAAAGCCATGACTGGTGCTCCTTTTCGCTCAGCACCGAAAAATGGGAATGCTTGACAGTATTTTCCGTCTTCAAATGCTGCTTTTGCAAGTATTTCTGCGGCAGTAACTGCTCCTTGCCCACCGCGTCCATGAAAGCGAATTTCGATCATAATTTACCTCCATTCCTCATAGTTAATCATTATAAATATACATATTATATATACATGTTGGTGGGAGTTTTTTTTAAAATATATAAAGTTGCATAGTCTATTTTTAAGATTATTTAATCATCATAGAGTATATTAACAAATATAAATTAGATATTTCTTCAATAGTTCATATAACAAGGCTTGAAACATGTTTAATCAAGTGATGTTCTCTTTTTCTAATCATTACATTTCATTTAGTCCAATGATTTTTTTTTCATATAAAAATTTTTTATCTTTATATACTTTTTAAATAATATGAAAGAATAGAATCATTTCCAAAAAAAATGAGTGGGATTACTCTAATGAAAATACTGATTATAACCGGTGAACTTGCAAGCCCCCTTGTACATGATGCTTCACTAAAAACTGATCACGACATCCGCGTGCATGTGGTTAACACACCCATTGCTGCTTTTTTAACACCCCAAAAAATTATTCAGGAATTGAGAACTTTACCAGAGAAGGAATTAAAAACCGTGGACATGATCATTACCCCAGGGCTTATACGTAAAGATATTAGTCCTATTACCAAAGAAATAGGAATACCCGCATATAAAGGATCTACTGACGCAGCTTACTTAGATATTGTCTTGGAAATGGTTGAAAATCTGGATTTATCCACAAAAAAGTCTGCCGACAAACTCATAGAAGAAGAACAACGAAAACGTGCTCTTAAATTTATTTCTGATTTTGAAGAAGATACTAAAAACAGGAAAAAACTCCTTAAAAAACCAGGAAATATATTAGTAGCTGATTTACCGGTGGGTGAAGATTTTCCTATGAGAGTGCTTGCTGAAATAGCCAATGCACCTGTTCTGACTCATGAAAAACTTTTAAAACGAGCAGAGTATTTCGTTAAATCAGGGGCTAATATGGTGGATATTGGAATGATCGCTGGTGAAAACATGGCATCCAAAATACCCCCCATGGTCAAGCTACTTAAAGAGAAATTGGATGTCCCAGTGAGCATAGACACCCTCCAATCTGAAGAAATCAAAGTAGCAATAGATGCCGGTGTTGACATGGTCTTAAGCTTGGACCATGGAAACTATCAAGATGTTTTGCCACTACTTAAGGATAATAAAATACCTGCAGTAATTTTACCAACTGATTACAAAAACGGATGGGTTCCAGAAAGTATTGAAGAACGGGTTAATTCATTAATTGATTTAAAAAAGAAGTGTAATGGGATAGAAGTTATTGCAGACCCTATATTGGATCCAATTAACAGTCGGAGTATGGTAGATTCAATAATTGCTTGTCAAAAATTTAAAGAAGAAGTTAAACCCGATTATTGTCCAATTTTTTTTGGAATTGGAAATGTAACTGAACTTCTAGATGTTGACTCTGTGGGTGTGAACGCCCTTCTTGCAGGGGTATCAATGGAGTTGGGGGCAAGCATTCTTTTCACCCCTGAAGAAAGTGGTAAAACTCTGGGGAGTGTTAAAGAATTGTCAATTTCCTCAAAAATGATGTTTCTTGCCAAAATGCAAGGATCCATACCTAAAGATCTAGGAATAAATCTCCTGGTATTTAAGGATAAACGAAAAGGAGAAGAAATTCAGGAAGAAATTGACGTTCCAACAATAGAAGGAATGGATAACTATGCTTTCACCCAGGATCCTGCAGGTAGCTTTAGGATAAAGCTAGTAGATGGGCAAATCATGGCTGTTCACTACCAAAAAATGCAGCCCACCATTGGTATTTCTGGTCAGAATGCAAAAGAAGTGTACCATGAGATTATTAAAAGAAAACTTGTCTCGAGGGTTGAACATGCTGCTTATCTAGGTCAAGAACTTCAAAAAGCTGAAGACTCCCTTAAACTTGGAAAAAATTATGTTCAGGATTTTCCAATTTTCCAGAAGTTCATGGAGTATTAATAATGCGTATATTGAAACAATGACCAACCATTTATACTACGAAATTATTTTGATATTATATTTAATAAACTTCCCAGTATAAGGGGGCTTATGACTAATACAAGGAGTAAAAATCAATGGAAAACTGCCATAAATGTGGAAACTCTCACACCATCATCAAAAGGAAGCAGTCAGGGCAGATACTTTGCCAGGACTGTTTCGTGGAATCTATACAGGAAAAGGTTTTAAAAGATATTCGCAGGCAAAAACTTATTGAAAAAGGCGACAAAGTTCTTGTTGCCCTATCCGGTGGCAAAGACAGCGTAATGGTTCTTCACATATTAAACAATCTCCGGAATAGGCGAATCATAGACTTGGTGGCCGTAACCATTGATGAGGGAATACGCGGCTATAGAAAGGAAGGAGTGCGTATTGCAGCTCAAAATGCTGATAAACTAGGTATTGAGCACCGAATTGTATCTTTTAAAGAATATGTTGGCCGTTCACTTGATGAAATAATGTCTGATTCAGATGATAGGAATGCTTGCACTTATTGTGGCGTTTTCAGGAGATGGATCCTTAATCAAGTAGCCAGGGAAGAAAACGCTACAAAGATTGCCACTGGCCACAATTTGGATGATGAAACTCAATCCATTCTTATGAATTACTTGGAGGGAAACATCCACAACCTCACCCGTATTGGAATCCGCTCAGAATCCAAGAATGAATGTTTCACTGTAAAAATCAAGCCACTTAGGGAAATTCCTGAGAAAGAAATTGCCACCTATGTGTTGGCATGTAATTTACCGGTTCATCTAGCTAGCTGTCCCTATGCTGGAGATTCTTTCCGTGCAAAGGTAGGTGTTTTTCTCAAAGAAATCAGCAAGGAACATCCTACTATAATGTACTCTACTTTAAGAGGTTTCGATAAAATTAAACCAGTATTAAGAGAAAAATTTTCACAAAAAAGTCCTATGGGAGTTTGCCAGGAATGTAACGAGCCGGCTGCTGATAAAATATGCAAAGCATGTAGTTTTAGATTGTCATGGAATCAGTGAGATGATTTATTTAAATACTACAAGAATAGATTAATTATTTCAATGTGATTGTGGTATGATTACATTGTTGAGTTAACATTCCTTAACTAAATCAGGATTTGAAGATATGCAAGTAACAGTTGTCATTGGAGAAGATGAAAAACAATTGGATATTGATGAAGGAAAAACAGTTAAAGATTTGCTTCAAATGATAGAAATACCTGTAGAAACTGTTGTTGTTAAGAAAAATCATTCAATCATCATTGAAGAAGAAATAATAGAAGATGGGGATTTAATAGAAGTAATTAAAGTAATTTATGGTGGATAAATCAATCCTGGACGTGTTTCAGTGGATGACTTTACTCTAATTGAACAATCAATTTCTCATCATTTTCCTTTAATCGGATTCCATAAAGATGGAATGGGAAAAGAATCCTATTTTTTAGTGGGAAATTATAATCCGGAAAGTTTCCAAGCACTGGCACAAGAACTGGCCAAACATGGTTTCATTCCTTTTATTAATCCAGAAGGCAATTATTATAAAATAAATATTGCCAAAAAGCCGGAAAAGGGCGAATCAAGGATTATTTTTAATATTATTCTTTTCCTAGCCACCATATGCACAACCTTATTTGCAGGGTATATTCTGGGAAAAGGGGACATATGGCAAGCTATTGCATTTTCTGCCTCTTTACTTGGAATTATAGGGGCTCATGAGACGGCCCATTATTTAGCAGCACGTAAACACGGAATAAGTGCTACTTTACCTTATTTTATTCCTGCACCAACTATAATTGGAACTTTTGGGGCTTTAATAAACGTTAAATCTCCAATACCTAATCGAAAAGCATTATTTGATTTAGGATACAGTGGTCCTTTGGCTGGCTTCCTAGTTGCTATCCCGATTATTTTAATTGGTCTGAACTTATCCACATTAGGTGTAAATACTGATACTTCCATGCTTTTTCTACCACCACCTATAATGGAATTACTCACATTTCTGGCAGCTCCAACTGCAAGTGAAGGTCAGATATTACTTCTCCACCCTGTTGCCTTTGCTGGTTGGGTGGGGATTATCGTTACCATGCTAAATCTGATGCCAGTGGCTTATCTAGATGGTGGACACATAGTTAGGTCACTTTTCGGCCAAAATTTTCACAAAATTGTTTCAATTGGAGGGGTAGTGATAACTATCATATTGGGCTGGTATATTATGGCATTACTAATGGGGGTCATTTTCTTTTTTGGAAAAGGACATCCTGGTGCTCAGGACAATATTAGTTCTCTAGATGGTAACCGAAAAATAATAGCCGTTGTAATATTGATAATTTTTATCCTCTGCCTTTCCCCTGCACCTGTTAGCCTTTAATTTCTTAATCATTTAATAATTCTAAGGTGAAATGATGAAAGTACACTACGAATGCGCATCATGCTTTCTCAGACAAGCAAGAGAAGCTCTAGATCTGGCAACTGATGATGAAGATCTAAAAATGAAAGTAACAGAAATGATCAACCAAATTCTCTGTAAAAAATTTAAAAAAGGAGCAGTATCTAATCAGATTGGTACGGAGATACACCGTACTATCAAACGTGAAACTGAAAACCCTGATCCATACCATGATCTACGGGAAATATCAGACCAGATTGCAATTCAATTTCTACCTCGTGTAGAAAAGTTATTGGAAAAAGACAAATCCCTTAAAAATTATCTTAAAGCAGCGATTGCTGGTAATATTCTTGATTTTGGGGCTTTAGGATTAGAAACTGACATTGAAGAACTGGTCATGTCTACTATAGAAAAAGATCTGGCCATTGATCATACACCCCAACTGGAGACTGAACTTCAAAAAGCTAAAACTGTTATTTATCTAGCTGATAATGTGGGTGAGATAGTATTTGATAAGTTATTAATTAAAAAGTTAGATGAATACAATGTTGAAGTAACTGTAGCTCTTAAAAAGTATCCCATTCTCAACGATGCTTGTATGAAGGAAGCATTGGATGTTGGTCTTGATGAAGTAGCAAGATTAACAACCACTGGAACTGATTCCATTGGGGTAATCTATCATGATCTTTCTGATGATTTCAAACAAGAATTCCAGGAAACTGATCTAATTATCGCCAAAGGTTTGGGAAATTATGAAGGCCTTGGTGAAATAGACCTCGGGAAAAAACCTGTCTTCTGCCTATTTAATGCTAAGTGCAAACCAATAGCACGGGAAACCGGTGTTGAAGTTGGAGATAATGTAGTTTTAAAATTAAACTAATTTAACTCCTTTTTCCATATTTTTTATATATTTTGTGGCTGAAATCTATTAAAGTAGATATATTAAATCATAAGTCCAATAAAAGAGTATGAACAAACATTCCATTAGTTTAGTATTAATTTTCATCGGATTACTAATTGTGGCAGTAATTGTTTCGAGTTTAAATAGTGATGAAACAAATAAAGACCCAAAATCGTCTATAAAATGGGACAATGATTATAATCATGCCATTCAAGTAGCAAAAAATACCCACAAGAAGATATTTATTTACTTCTATGCAGATTGGTGCGTATATTGCACACAGATGGATGATCTAACCTATGCATCTTCGGAAGTTAAAGAAAAATTAATGAAAAACTATGTATTGCTAAAACTGGATGTGGATGCAAACCCCCAGTTAAGTCAAAAATATCAAGCTTACAGTCTTCCTACCATAATAATCCTGGATTATAACGGCCGGGAAATAAAGCGGATCATTGGATATCAAAGCCCAGAACAACTATTAACTCAACTATAAATTATAATTTGATGGGACAATTCCTTTCTAATATACTAAAACATTTCAACCGATTTCAGAGGATAAAATGGAAACTAGTTACATACTGTCCTTTTTGGCAGGGATGGCATCAACCATCTCACCATGTGTTCTGCCTCTGATACCAGTTATTGTAGGTTTTTCCATACTCAAAAGAACGACTTTGGAGATAATATCTTTCAATTTAGGATTTTTCTTATTTTTTGCCAGCGTAACTATCCTTACCGCCATATTCACGGCGGCGATAAATTATTATCTATTATATTTCCGAATAACCGCTGCGCTGATCCTGGTGGTAACTGGAATTCTTTTAATTGCCATGAAAAATATGTTTAACTTGCCAACAACCAGCATCTTCAGCAAATCAAACTCTCGTAAAGGCATTTTAGGATCATTTTTAATGGGGTTTTTAACTTGTTTGGCTTGGTCACCATGTTTCGGTCCCTACGTGGTTGCAATAGCAACTTATAGTGCATCAACAGGCGATTTAAGTTTTAGTGTTATTAACATGACCCTTTTTGCCGGGGGATTTTCCTTAACAATATTCATAATGGCTATGTTAATGTCAAAAATCCGTTTTGATTTTATGATAAAGCATTCAGATTGGATTAGGATAATATCTGGAGTAATAATAGCCTCTGCAGGTTTATATATGCTAATGGGTTTTTTATAAAGTATCATATTGCGAATATATCCATGAATTAAGGGGATGATACAATGAAATTAGGTTTTATAGGATTCGGAGAAGTGGCACAAACATTATCTAATGGGTTGATAGACCACGGACTTAAAGTTTTAACGTGTACAGATGGAAGAAGTCATAAATCAGCAGAATCAGCAAAATCAACTGGTGTTTATTTATGTTCAACTTATTCAGAACTTGCAAAATCCTGTGATATATTGTTATCAGCTGTTATCCCTGCTGAAGCAGTAAATGTAGCCAAAAATGTGGGGAAAAATTTTAATGGAATTTATGTGGATTTAAATAATGTATCTCCTGCCACAATAAATGAAGCTTCAACTTACATTGCCGAAGGCTACACTGTTGACGCTGCCATAATGGGCAGCATAAAAAATGGATTAAAAACACCCATAATAGCTTCAGGTCCGCGTGCTGAAATTTTTGCTGAATTAAAGAATTATGGTATGAATATAGAAGTGATTGGCTCACAATTGGGTCAAGCATCTGGTTTGAAGATGCTTCGCAGTGCTTATACTAAAGGTGTTTCAGCCCTTCTTTTTGAATCATTTTATGCTGCTTTTCAGATGGGTTTGGATGAAATTTTATGGCGTTACCTCAGTCAAACTGAAGGATCAAATTTTAAAGACTCATCAGTTTCTCGTCTTAAAAGTAGCACATTACATAGTCATAGACGTGCTCAGGAAATGGAGGAAGTATCCAAATTTCTATCAAAATATGAAGATCCCCTGGTTACTCGTGCTACTAGTGAGTTCTTCCATCACCTTCACGATAAATTGGGTTACATATCAGAAAAACCAACTGATTATAGAGACGTATTTCGGAAATTTAAGAAAAATAGCTTTTAAAGGGGAAAATTAGCTATTGTACAATAGTAATAATTATATAGGATTTATGAAAATAATATACTATATAATAAGGATAGACATCAGCAGTGACATATGAAAACCATTTATTGTGGATTTTAAATGGATTTGGTTCAAATGCCTGATCAAAATCATGTAAAAGAATGTCAGGAGTACATAAAGAAACTTGAAGGTAGAAAAGTGATGAGTTGCTCCTTTAAAGCGTATGAAAACAATTGTTGGCGTTTTTATATTGTCACGGATAAGGGCAAACTGGTGATGACCTTCTGTCCTAACTGGGCTTGTCCAGTGGTGGAACACCATGAAGCTCACCACGATGATGTTCCAGAACACTAAAACGGAAATAAGTTCTTATTTTATTAAATTTTCCATCCACTAAAATGGATGATGATTATCAGCAAACTTCATATCCCTACTTGTAATTTGATTCTCCAACCACTCTTTTTCTTTACAAGTTCTCCTCGAAGGGGAATTACTTGAGAATCAACTAATAATCGCAGATAGGTGGCCATTTTACCCGATAATTTTAAGGGACTTTTAACTTTACGACCAGGGGGTTTCAGCTCACAAGCCAACACACCTCTCTTATCTACATAAAGATGAGCTTCCATCCCTTCTTTTAATGATTCAAGTTCAAAACGTCGAAGATGAAGCCCAGCTTCAAAGGAATATTGTGGCTTATCTTTTGCTCTGGATCCTTTGCGGAATTTTTCATGGGCTTCAGAACTGGTGAGTCCTTTCTCCACCATGGAAGCAACATACCACGCCCTTGCTATAACTTGTCCCATAGTCTGATCAGGAGGGATGATGCCCTGTTTTTCATAGTCAATAATAAGTTCATATATTTCTCTACGGCTAACATCTTCTTCCACACAGCTAAGGGCTAACCTACTCAACACTGGACCGTAACCAGCTTGGCGCAGTGAAGCCCATACTTGATTTTCTGCTTGATACCATCGTCCCTGGATGATATGCTCCACAGCAGAAGCATTTAAATGAGCAATTTTCAGGAGTTCATGGCGGGGGCTGGTGTTCAAACGGTTAAGTACAACTTCAAGGTTCCTTTCACAGGGTATGTTTCCTTCTTCTATCTCATCTTCTAAAATATTAATAGTTGAATCAGGTAGAACTTTTGCCACATTTGGGGTTATCTTTAAATTATTTTCCAGAATCTCTCGACGGATTTGTCTACCTGATATTTTTTCTCCTTTCACTTTACCTTCCGGTATGAAATGAAATTTCATTTTTCGTTTGAATCGCAAGTTAAGAAACTCGTTAACTGCAAACCATCGGATCACATTACGATTAGGTAAGTTGCGAGGAATGCCACTGAAAATACCACGCTTAATGAAACTAGCAGCGTATTTTTTAATCCGAGCAGGGTCGACTTCAGTCGCATCCACATAATCAGTGACACCATCTTGGATCATCAGAGCAATCCTTATGGGAACGGTGTAGGCCATGGTGAGCCTGTGATGCAAGCCTTCAATGGGCACTATCCTATCAGCCCCAGCTTCAAGGGCCATCTTGCTCCTTGCCTCGAATTTGGTGAAAAAAGGGGCGTGATTGGCACTGTAACCTTTGTTAAGGTAAATCACCACTTGAGTATCTTTTTTATCAGCAACTTCTCTGGCTTTCTGGATGAGATCAACATGTCCCAAGTGAACTGGATCAAAATCAGCGCTTATTCCTATCAATTAATGTTCACCTTTTTTTATTTCAAAGCTTATTTAATTCTTCAATTCATGTATTTTATTGTTTAATCATGTAATTGTATCTTTATTTTATAGAAAATATATAATACTTCTAAATTTCTTTTAAAATCGAATAAATTAATCTAATAATTGCCAATTATTTAAAAATATCACTATTTTGGAAGATTATATCTTATTGTATCCTATAAAAAATTATTAACTATCTAAAAAATATCTTATATTATATAAAATTAATCTCAACAGCATTTTATATATTGAAGGAACTGAGAGAATGGAAAAATTTGAACCTTTTGAAAATTATTCACAAAAATACGATGAATGGTTTGATAAAAATAGTTCTATTTATGAATTAGAATTACAAGCAGTTAAAGAGTTGTTACCTGAAAGTGAAAATAGTATTGAGATTGGTGTTGGAAGCGGACGTTTTGCAGCGCCACTTGGTATTAAATTAGGAATTGATCCATCGAAAAAGATGGGCAAACTCGCTGAAAAAAGGGGTATAAAATTTATTGAAGGAGTTGCTGAGTCACTCCCATTCCCTGATTCCCATTTTGATTTTATTTTAATGGTAACTACCATCTGTTTTTTAGATAATATTAGTAAAGCGTTTAAAGAAGCTTATAGGGTGTTAAAACCTGGAGGTTACTTAATTGTTGGTTTTATAAATGCTGAAAGTCCTATGGGAAAAATGTATGAAAAAAATAGAAATGAAAGCACTTTTTATAAAGATGCAAGATTTTACTCAGTAAAAGAGGTTGTTTCATATATGGAAAAGGCTCATTTCAGAGATTTCAGGTTCAAACAGGCAGTATTTAAAGTGGGGGAAAAATTAAAAGATGTTTTTTCTGTGAAAGATGGATATGGGGAAGGATCTTTCATTGTTGTAAGGGGGCATAAATAGGGATTACTTTATAATTTCATCCCCGAATTCACCAGTTTTAATTTTAACATTATCTAAAAAAGGTTTTATTTTATTAGCAATCTTGAGAAGCTCTTTTCGAGTGGTGTTGGGTGTGTTTTGAAGTTTTTCATCTAAAACGGTACGATTTCTAAACTGTTGAATTGTATACAGATCGCAAGTAATTTCTTTGGCGATTTTTTCCATATCTGTTGGATTCATTAGGGATGGCACGTAGGTAGTTCTGCATTCAAGGAAACAATCTGAATCATAGCAAAGTTCCATGCTTTTTTTTACTAAATCACCAACATCATCACCAATGATTTCTTTATATGCATCGAAGGGTGCTTTAACATCTAAGGCAACGTAATCTACCACACCAATAATTTTTTTAAGCTTTTTTGGATAACATCCATTGGTGTCAAGTTTGGTCTTTAAATCATAATCATGACAGCACTCTAATAGTTTTTTGGCATCATCACTCTGCAAGAGAGGTTCACCACCTGTAATAACCACTGCATCAATAAAATCACTTGAATCTTGAATTATCCTATATAACTCTTTTAATGGAATATCTTCCCCTCCATCCACATCGATAAGTTCTGGATTGTGGCAGTAGGAACATAATAGGTTACATCCTGCAGTGAAAAACACAATGGACATATGACCTGGAAATTCCAGAGTTGATGTGATATGGCCTCCAATTCTCATTTTTTCAGCATCCAATTTTAAAATTTAATCCATTGTAGCGTTATATTTTTCATAATGTTTACATTGATTTAACAGCAATAATTTTTTCTAAGGATAAAAAATACAATAATAATAAATATATATTCATAATATGGGTGTCATTATATAAAAAAGATATCAATAAAGTGCTAAATGTATTTATTCAATTGTTACCAAGAAAACTGACGATATATATATGGGTAACGCAGATTTTAAAGTCACATCTAAAGGTAAATATATTATTGGAGAAACAATTTCATTTGAAATTTATTAGGTTAAGTGTACAGTGATAGTTACCTACCAAAATGACAATTATGTAAAAGTAAGTGAGGAAAGTGAATTGAAGATTTTTTTGGTGGAAGGGTCATGTTGAGATTTCTTCCATAAACTTCATACCAGAATTGTGATGATAGCAAAAACGTGAAAAAGGCCCAAATGTTAAACTACTGGATGAGATACATTAATATTATTGGATGGATTTAACATGGCAAGGGATGATGAAGAAGCACTGGAAAGAAAATATGCTGAAGAAGCTTTAAACAGGAAAGCAAAAGCAGGAATACATGCTGATGCTTGTACAACTCCCCTTAAACTGTTTAAACACTATGTTAGAAAGAAACCCCTGATCAAGCAAGTTACATGTAAAAAGTGTGGGAAAATTTTCAAAACAAATCGTGACACTCAGTTATGTTTTAGTTGCGAAAGAAAGAAAAATTGAAATTCGGGTAAATTATATTATTCTGGACTTATCCAAATTTAATTTCATTTATTTCCTGAAATATATTTAAAAAAACAAAAGCAATCCCTATCACTCAATTAGGATTATGTATATCAAATTAATCAACATATTAACTGGTTCCATTTGAATAGGGTTGATTTCCAATCAATCTAAGTACACAAATCTAATCTCTTAATTCTAATTCAGTTATCATTTGTTCTTTAGTTTGGTTATTAGGAATCATGTAAACAATGCCATCAATGGTTGTCCAATTTCCTGAAATAATAGCAGTTTTACTATTATCTAGGTTAAAACCTGAAAAAAACTTTTCTAAAACTGTTATTTCAAGAAGGGGAATATTGGTATGCACATTACTATTTAATTGATTAAGAACCGACGGTGCTTTGGCAAGGTTGTTTGGTTTTAAAAATTCATCTATTATTGCTTTGATTATTTTTTGGTGCCTTATAACTCTTCCAACATCTCCTTGTGAGTCAAACCTGAATCTAGCATAAGCTAAAGTTTGGTCTCCATTTAATTTAGTTAAACCCTTCGCCCCGTTGAGTTGGCTAATTTTTGCAGATTCATTTTCATCAATATCAATATATATTCCACCTATAGTATCCACTATGTTTTTGAATTCTTGAAAATTCACCAAAAGATAATAATCTATTTCAATACCTAAAAATTCCTCTACAGTATTTATGGTCACGTTTAACCCTCCATAGGGATAAGCAGAGTTAATTTTGTCAAGCCCTCTTCCATGAATTTTCACACGGGTATCACGAGGAATTGATAGTAGAGATAGTTTTTTAGTACTTTTATCAATAGAAATAATGGAGATAGAATCAGTATTACCCGGATGTTCCAAATCTCGAGCATCAACACCTAATAACAATATATTTATTTTATCTCCAGTGTCTTTGGTAATCGGCACAACCAATAAAATGAATAAAGCCAGCATAATTATAAAAACAATTATTCCAAAAATTTGCCATTTTTTCATAATCATAAATATCTCCAATT
Source organism: Methanobacterium sp. (assembly GCA_012838205.1). Lineage (NCBI taxonomy): Archaea > Methanobacteriati > Methanobacteriota > Methanobacteria > Methanobacteriales > Methanobacteriaceae > Methanobacterium > Methanobacterium sp. Next base: position 34,750 of record DUPR01000022.1, on the reverse strand, counting down.
TGGCATATTTTTTAGTTTAGCATTTTTTCAAGTCTGCAAGAACATCATTTTTGTCTGAAAGCGTTAACTGGACATTTATTAACATCCATATTTCCTGGGATTTCCTGCCCAAAACAGTTTCCTTTCTCCTCATCAATTGGTTTATAAAATTTGCATTCACTACATTGGGGCATTATTTCACCATTAAATTCTTTTAATAACATTTTTTTTTAAAATTAACGATTTTTTAGAAGGTTAGTGGTTGACCTGGTCACATCAGAAAATTCAAGATCTGCTTTCCATTTAACCTTACATTCACATTCAAATTCTTCGGGAATGGTTTGATTAATATTAGATTTAATTATTGCATCTTTTAATTTTGAATTACATTTTTTACAATTGAATGGTCCTCTCCTGGTTCCGAAACCAGCAGTATCCATTATTACAGGTATTTTAACAGTGTTTTTAACTTTGCGGATAATTTCTAGTGTACTCCATATCCATGGGGGCTGATATGCACCACGTCTCCATAAAATTTCCATCAGAGTTCCTTTATGAATGGTGGAGGGGCAGAAAGACACCCTACCTACTCCTGCTCTTTCAGCGTACTGGGCTGATTTCACAGCATCATCAATTGCATCTTTTTCAGACGTTAAAATAGGTTTAACAAGTAAATAAGCCTTAACACGCACATCAAAATCAGATTTCAACTGATTTATAACTTCCATGGCTTTTTCAAAATCTTTCCGAGCAAAACCTTTGTTTATTTTGTTGATCCTAATTTCATCATCTGCACTTTCCAGTCCAATGGCCACTTCTAATATTTTACCCGGAATCATAGAACAGCAATCCCTCAGCACATCTTCATTAACATATTCCGGTCTAGATTCAACTACAACTTCTTCAACATCTTCGTATTCATTAATAATTTTTAAAATCTCTTTTTGGGCATTTTTAGGTATTTCTTCCGTGTTTAAGAAGCTGCCAGACACGAAAATCTTAATTGAAGTAGGCACATGAATGTCCTGTTTTTGCATTTGCCTTTGGAAATGTTCTTTGAAGATTTTCACCAATTCTTGGGAAGAAACCTTTTGGAGAGGAGAATCCGCGATGTAACTGCACATACTACAACCTCCCAAACCTGCTAATGCCCATGCACATCCTGGTGTGGGCAGAACTATGAAAATAGACTTGCCAGGTCCGGAATATAGAAGATCATCTCCTGACCAACTGGCTGCCAGTTCGTGTGGGGGTCTTTTATCTACTCTTTTAAGGGCTTTTCTTCGTATTTCAGGAAGCAAGTTACCAAGGGGTTGTGTTGTGTTCATGTGGTTAAAGTTATAGAATCCTAATTAATATATTAATTGTAGCAGAAATTCTTGTGAGATGCCCCTATTATTTTAGGTGAGAGAACTGGTAAGAAAAATTCAAGTTCAATCAGTGTTAAATAAACAGAAATTTGTTGATGATTGGTTTTTATCAAGTTACTCTATAAATCCATATTCCAATTGTTCTTTCAATTGCGTTTACTGTTACACCAGAGGAAGTAAGTATGGTGAACACCAAGTTCCAAGTCTGGCTGCCAAGATAAATGCCCCGGAAGTACTGGTCAGACAACTAAAAACAAGGGCAAGAAAAAGGGAGTATGGTTTCATAGTCTTGGGATCAGCTACCGATCCATATCTTCCTGTGGAAAAAGATTTAAAAATTACCCGGGAACTATTAATGATTATTTTAAGATTCAAATTTCCGATTAACATTCTGACCCGTTCTCCACTTATATTGAGGGATCTGGACCTTTTAAAGAAAATAGGTGAAAAGGCAATAATACCCAAAGAACTTGAAGGAAAAATGGATACTGGAGTGGTACTTTCCTTTTCTTTTTCCACAACTGATGAAAAATTGGCCAGAATATTTGAACCCGGAGTTCCTTCTTTAAAAAAAAGGTTGGACACCATTAAAAAATGTAAAGATGCTGGTTTTACTGTGGGGGCGATCTTCATGCCACTTTTACCATTTTTATCTGATTCTGAAGAACATTTGGATAAAATGTTTAAAGATGTCAAAGAAAATGGTGCAGATTTTGTATTAGCCAGTGGGTTGACTCTTTATGGTGATGGACCGTATGATTGTAAAACCCGTTACTATGAAGTTTTAGAGGAACATTTCCCAGAACTGGTCCCAAAAACCAGGGCGATTTTTGGAAAATCTTCTGCTCCTTCACACAAATATCAAAAACAACTTTACCAACGGTTTTTGGGGTTATGTCGT
>DUPR01000022.1:0-25000 GCA_012838205.1 Methanobacterium sp. | reverse complement strand
TGACTAATATCGTAGGGGTTCACTGCCAATACATTGTCTTTGAGTTCTTCAAAACAACCTGCTTTTTCTGATAAGATTATAACGCCTTTTTTAAGGTTAACCGCCGATGCTTCTTTGGGAACGATATTCATACCATCTGCTATGGGATTTACAATCATACAGTCATAATTTTTGAAAGCAGCTACTACAAGTTTGTAATCCGCTTTGAATATTAGTTCTATTGGTTTCCAATCATCAGTACCAAATTTTAAGTTTATTTCTTCAATTATGTCCATAATATCATAATAATAATCATAGTATTCTCTAATCTGTTGCCTGGTTGGTTTTCCAGTGGTTAAAAACTTTACTTTGCCATGATACTCGGGATATTTATGCAAAAAGAGTTCGTAAGCTTGAAATCCACGGATGATATTTTTACTTAAATCTGCACGGTCTGTTCGATAGAAAAGAAAGCAATTACCTTTAATTTCTTTAATCGTTTTCTCTTTTAGAGAAACTTCTTTTGAACTTGCCAGTTCTTTAATTCCTTCATAATCTACCGAAATTGGATAGCTTTTCACATGGGTGGATTGTCCATCATGCCAGATAATTCCATTATCATAATCTACTTCATCAACATATTCTTCACAAGTGTGAAGGAAATTGTTCACATATCTGGGGATGTGGAATCCAAGAAGGTTATTGGATAGTAACCCTTCAATAATAGCCTTTCTCATATATTCTGGAATAATGTTAAAGTAATCTGATTGAGGCCAGGGAATATGGATAAACTGGCTTAAAAAAGTATGTTTCATTTTTTTTCGGATGTAAGCGGGACATAAATAGAGATGATAGTCTTGTAACATTATAAGTGGTTCTTTATTGTTAATTTTACTTTCTGAATATACTTTTTCAGCAAATTTCTGATTCATGTATTTGTAACCTTCTTCCCAAGCTTGATGTATCCGATCATCAATATCAGGGGTGTAAGGACTGTTCCACATGTAGTGCTGAACAAACCAGAGTAAAGGATTACTTATTGTACTGTAGTAACATTCATACTGTTCTGGTTCCACTACCACAAATGGCACCCAAAAAAGAGGATTATCCTTAGTAATAGGTACTCTATTATCGGGGTATTGCTTAGCGATCTCCACATCCCCTGGAGTCATTGCACTGGCAATCCAAACACCATTTAAGGTTTCCATTAATGGTAGTAATGTTGAAACAAGACCTCCTGCTCCTCTTTTCATTTTTATCTTGCTGTTGTATTTATAAAATTCCACTGGACCTCGATTGGAAACAACTATTAAATTTTTATCCTCTAAAAATTCTAAAATTTTGTCCTGGTTCGGGAAATTCATTTTAATAACACCTCAAATTGATAAAATCGCTAATTCCCATAATTAAACATTTTCAATGATTTTTTTGACAGTTTCAGTTAGTTCTTGTAATTTTTTGGCTGATTTGGATTCGATATATATTCTTACCAGTGGTTCGAAGCGTGAAGGTCGTATTAATATGAAAGAATCTTTTAAATCAACTCTAATCCCATCCACAGTGTTAATATTATTTTTATACTCGAACTTAGCCATGAAGGTTTCAATAATCTCATCTTTTTTTTCATGTTCGCATTGGATGGTGAAACCAGTTCGGTTATATTCTCTTATTTCCCCAGCAAGAGCAGAAATGGTGTTATTTTCAGTGGCCATGATTTCTAACATTTTCACAACCGCATAAATCCCATCGAAACAAGTCTGAAATTCTGGGAAAACATACATACCTGGCTCATCCCCTCCAAAAACTGCACAATTAGATTCCATTTCATATAAAACATCATCAACTGAAGTTTTAATAAGTTGGCCACCAGTGCCGGATACTATTTCTTCCAGTGATTGTGATGCAACTATTGAAGACACGACATTACCATTGGGATTATCCTGAAGGATATATTTAGCAAAAATACCGAGCACAGTCTGTTCTCTGATCATGTTCCCATGATGATCAACGAAAACTACACGGTCAGCATCATTATCTAAAAGAATACCCATATCTGCACCTATTGCTGTGGTCAGCTCAGAAACTAATGACATTCTTTTGGGGTTGGGTTCTGGAAAATCCCCTGCTGATTGGCCAGAAACACTGCCTATTAACACAGTCTCGCAACCTAATTTATCCAAAATCCTTGGAATAAATGGTTTAGTAACTTCCTCTTTATAGTCTAAAACCAAAAAAAATCCCTTACTTTTTATGTTATCCGTGTCAACTTGTTTGAGAATGGCTTTCTCGTAAAAATCTCGGTATTCATAAACATATTGCAAATTTCCTATCTCATCCCAGGTCACACATTTAGGATGTGATTGCAGGGGAATTTCATGGTCACTGAATATTTTAATATCAACATCTTCAGGTCTTAGATGAGATTTGCTAATGGTGATTATGGCTGAAGCGTTATAATAATCCTTATTATAATGTATTACAGGTATGGGGGCAATTCCAAATTCAATAACATCTGCACCGGCCGCCATCAGCCCAGTAGTGATTGATCTTTTGATCATTTGGGAAGGAACATTGATATCCCTACCCACCACCACATTCTTCTTAGGGCCGACAAAATTCCCTACAATCACGCCTAAACGTGAAGCAAACTCATTTGAAATCTCTGTATTCACCACACCCCTGATATTTTGGACGTATTTAGTCATCTTATCCCCCATCCTTCCATGTTTCTGTGAAAAAGTTTATCTGATCATCCAACAATGGGATAATCAGAGTCAACTATGGATTCTGGTAAAATTACAGCACTGTTGTAGATGGATCTTCTTGATTTAACTCGGCTATATGATCCTAACTTTACATTGCTCCCTAAAATTGCACCACTTTCAATAAAACTTCCCCTTTCAATTGTACAACTTGAATCTACAATGCAATCCTTTAAGTATGAACCCTCCTTGACTTTGCTATCTGGGAAAATTACAGAGCCTTTAACAGTAGTATTTTTTTCTAAATGCACATTATCTCCGATAATTGTGTTTTTACCTATCACACAGTTTTTTTCTATAACACAATCAGATCCTATGACTACCGGTCCGATTAGTCTAATCTTATTTTTGATATCAGCACCTTCACCTACCCACATATCTCCAAGTCTCCCCACTCCTTCGACTAATTTTTTACCATAAGGTTTTGGCTTGATTTTTCGGTTTAAAACATCATAGTTTGCTTGAAGATATGTTTTGGGTCTTCCAAGATCATTCCAATAACCTCTATGCACGAATCCATACATTCCTGCTTTTTCTTCTAGTAATTGAGGGAAAACGTTATTAGAAAAGTCAGTTTCTCTTTTATTGGTTATGTAGTCCAAAATTTCTGGTTCCAGAACGTAAGTGCCAGTGTTGGCGATTTTGCTGAAAACTTCATGGGGTGATGGTTTTTCTAAAAATTTAATAATTTGATTGTTATCATCCAGCACTGCGATTCCATACTGACTGGGGTCTTCAACTGGGGTCAGTACCATGGTGGCAAGAGCGTTGTTTTTTTTATGGAAATGTAAAACTTCGTTCAAATCCACATCTACTAGTACATCTCCACTTAAAACAAAAAAAGTATCATTTATATGTTTACTTGCCTTTTTCACTCCCCCGGCAGTTCCCAATGGATTTTTTTCCACAGAATATTTAATATTTAAATCAGGATATTTTTTTTTAAGCAGTTTTTTGATCTGGCTTTTTAAATAGCTTAAAGTGACTACTAATTCATTAAAACCAGATTTTTTAATTTTTCCAACAATGTATTCGATCATAGGTCGGTTAGCCACGGGGATCAGTGGTTTTGGACGGGATAAAGTAAGAGGACGAATCCTACTACCTTTGCCTCCAGCCATCAAAACTGCTTTTATCATACTATATCACGGGCAATCCTTGTATTGCCTCTTCTACACCTTTATTATGTTTTTTATGATACATATAAGGTGTGGTGAAAAAAAATGTTTTTTACAGTTTGTTTAATGTTTTAAGGTATAATAATAGTTAATTTAGTTAAATAGCCATTGAAAGAATTTCAGCACTTCATCCACGCCATTAACAAAATAAGTAGAGTCTTTTTTAACGGTGGAGGGTATTTCACTGGAGAGCACCAAAATACTTGATCCTCTAATTTTCCCTTCATTTTGCATTTGTTTGAGTTTATCAAATGCATCAAGGTCAGTGATATCATCTCCTAAATAAATAATTTTTTCTAAACCATATTCTTCAATTATATCATGGAGAATAGTACCTTTATCACAACTTATTGGAGGTTTAAGCTCCACCAACTGACGTCCTTCTGAAATATTCAGTTTTTTACATTCAGGATCACCATGGAGGGTTTTTAAAATTTTTTCCCGAGGATTATCTGAGGGGTTGGATAGACGGTAGTGAATAGTGTAACAAATTCCTTTATCCTCAAATATCAGGCCCTTCATACTGGAAATATCTCCATTTTTCAGTTTTTGACCAGTTTTCTTGATTACCGGGATATATTTTTCAACATCCGGATGCTTGGATAGTTTACCATCTTTTAGAAATTCCATTCCATGGTTTCCTACGTATAGGAGTCCTTCTACTCCCACCATTTCCCTTGCGTTTAAGGCAGATCTTCCGCTAATCACTGCTACCATCGAAAATTTCTCCTTTAATTTAACCAACATATTTTGCATGGCTTTTGTGACCAATGCTTTTTCTGGAGTAGGAGCAATTTCACTAATAGTTCCATCAATATCTGTAACAATAGCAGTTTTAGGATCATTTTTAAAGATTTTAAGGTCTTTTAGATTATCAAAAAGATATCTTGACAAAGAATTCACTCCCAACCTCATATCTAAACTGAAATGACAATTATGCCTCGATAAATATGCACATCATATCATATTCTGCTAAAAAACATCTTTTAGGATGTTGATTATGTTGTAAGGGTCATTTGCCACTACTGAACTTCCATAAAGCTCCATACCACCCATATCTGCCGTGGATTTCAGGAGACTTCCACGGTCCACAATACGGGTAATATGTGGAAAATCTTCTTTTTTATTCAAAGAAGGGCTAGATATTGATAAATTAAAACTAAAAACTCCCATAGACTCAATAAAGCACTTTAGAATTTTTAAAATAGTTTTTTTTGATTTAACATCCTCAAATGGATTTTTAGAGATGATGATTACTTCTTTTTCCTTTAAAGGTGTGATGTTGGCAAAAAAACGAGTATTTCCATTTTTATGAGAAAGTCCCAGTGAATAGTGGACTTGGTAAAGATCATTAAAAAAATCAGTGCCAACTTCTTTTTTATAATTATGGTATGCTTTATGGAGTGTTTCCACACCTGCATATGGTTCTTTGCTCATGAGGATTTGGCAATGACCATGTATTTGAGAGGCCCCAGCACGAGGCATGCAGTTCCAGACAAAAAAAGGGAATACAAATTGAGGATGGTTATGGTAAACCTTTTCAAACCATGTGTAACTGGTTTTAAGGTAATCATCAAATTCATCCCCAGAGAAGTTGAGAGGATTATGATCTTTAAATATAACTAAACTGCTCCAAACATCATATTTTGCTATGTTAGCAGCTGTAATTGAATATTTACCTATTATTCGTCCGAACTCATCTTCAGGGGTGTATTTTTCTGCTTGGCAGAAATCACATCCTTCTTCTGATTCTTTAATTAATTTCAGAACATATTTTTTTTCTTTCTCAAGATCGGCCCCTATAATCCCAGGACGATCAGCCCTTAACGAGTTAAAAAGAGTGCTTTCACCAGTCCATTTATTGGTTATTTTAGTGATTTTTTGTTTTTCAATTCGTTCAACTACTTCTTCAAGTGTTTCAATGATATTTCCCAAGGCATCACGCCTTCCGAAATAATTTAATACTTTACTTTGGAAAGAATCAGGGATAATTTGGCGTCCGATTTGTGAATCGAATTTGTAAATTCTTTTAAAAAGACAATAGGCTGATTCATCTGTTCTACGTAAGTATTGAACCCTTTTGTCCAAATCTGACATTGAATTTATATCATCCAACATATAATAACCGCACCCAAATCTTGTATTGCTGATCAGGGGAGTTGACGGAATTATTCAAGCACCAAACTTAAGTTCTTTATAATAATATTGTTTTTTACTGATTTAATTATTGATCAGTCATCTCCCATTATAATGTGCTTTAATAAAAAACTAATACTAGGCCTATGAAATATTTATCAATGAGTCTAAAATGATTATTTTATCTTTTATGGGGAATAACTTGTATTAAGGTGGGACCCCTGCTGGATACCAATAATAATAGTATAATAATGATTAATCTGTAGATGTAAGGGTAAATTTTGGATTTTTTATTCTAAAATGTTTGAAGGTGAATGTATGGAGGGGCTGCATGCAGCCCAAACATGGATGATATGAGCATATTTCAAATAAACGTAGTTTAAAAAAGGCCCAATAACACAAATTAACATTTATACATTGGGGTTTGGGTGTTATCACTTAAAAAATTCTTGCCCTAAAACCTCTCCAACATCTTTCCATAGATTTCCTTCAACTTACCCTCTGATCTCTCATAAACCATCCTCAAAATCAACTCCGGCGTACTACGGGCAAAATAATTCATCCGAGGGGTCCGATCCACAATCAAGTTATATTCATCATCCAAACCCTTAGCTTCGATACCATCCACCCTTACCTCAGTATTTTTAAGAATTTCCCGAGCCATATGGGTAACGATAATTGCAAAGGATTTAGAATCTTGTATGAAATTAATGAAACTGGAGATGATTTTAACAGCAGCTTCAAGTTCAGTAATAGCCTCCAATTCATCAAGAAGTATTAATTTTTCCTCATCCCTAACTACTATAGGCATAAATGTGCTTAAGAATGATTCAAACGCCCCTGCATCAAGAGAACGCTTTTTGCTGAAAAAGTAAAGTTCATCTACTAGTTTAACACTGGCCTCTTTGGCACAGACTGGCAACCCCATTTGACTCATAATGCTGATCTGGGCCAAAGTTTCCAGCAGAGTGGTTTTACCTCCACTATTGGCTCCAGTTAATAAAACCACATTTTCCGGAGATTTTAGGGAGTAATTAATCCTTTGAACTTTAGAAATATCTTTAAGTGCTAAATTCAGATGTAAACCATCCTTAAAATAAAAACCATCACCTATGCTTGGTGCATGCAAATCATAATAATGTGCAAAACAGCCCAAAGTGAACTGGTAGTCAAATTCAAGTATTTCACGAATTTCAGATTCAACATCACTTTTAAGTTGTTCAAGCTCAACTGCGGCATTTACTTTTTTTTCAAAGAATTCAACTCTTTTTTTCCCAGTTTCCTGCTTTTTCACCCTTTTTAATTCTTGAAAGTCTATTTCTAGAGGATATTTCTGGATGAAAGGATCAAAAACAACGCCAGTATCTTTTTTAATATAATCCATGGCTTCTTTTAAGATATCGTCGAAAATTACTTGAATCTTAGGCGGCATGTCCTTATTTAAAAGGTCAAGAACTTCTTCACCTGACAGATCCACATTTTTTATAGCTTCTTTCAACTTCTCATCTGCAATATCTTTGGCCTGATTCACTGCAATGTCGAAATCTTTTTCATTTATTTCAGAGGACTCAAGAGAGCCAAGTATATTCAAAACTTCTCCCAGAACAGATCCGTATCCCAATATTGTTCTAATCTTCAGCACATTTTCCAGGAGAACCTTATTGTCATAATAATATGATAAAACAGTTTCCGGGACAATTTGCAGATCTTCAGCATCTGCACCCACCATAACCATGTTGGATGTTTCATCCATTTCCAGAATACCATCTCTATATACGTAAACCACCAGTTCGAACTCTTCAAGACTTCCAGCTTCTTGGATACTGAGGATCTGTGCCTGTTTGTTAAGACCACGATCCATTAAACCGGAGTAATCTTCCTTGGATTCAACTAGAATGGCTTTTGATGTATCATATTTTGGTTTAGTATTCACAGCATAGTCAACATTTTTTAAGAGTCCTCTTAAAGTATTGATGGGGAGACGATTTGCCATTTTTTTGGCTTCCATAACTAAACTCATGTTTTCCTGAATCTTCCCCATATCTTTACCAGGACTAAGGAGTAAAATACGGTTTTTAGCATATTCAGTGTTGGCATAGTTTATAATGGAATGAATAATTTCCTCGTAAATTTGGATTGCCCTTTCTGTTTTTAAAAATTCTTCAGTAGGATTTCCAAGAACAGTATTAATGATTTCTACTGCACGGCGTTGGCTAATTCCTTCCATATTTGCTAGTTGGTAGACTTCGTAATTGCGTGCTGCTTGGAAGAATTCTTCCTGAGTTCCGAAATGGTTAATTATTTTTGAGGCTAATTTATCCCCTATGCCTTTAATATCATGCAAATCCAATTTATCACCGTACTTTTCATCAGATTCAGCATATTGAACTGAAAATAATTCATTGTTAATTTTATGTATTTTGGCACTGATTTACTATGCTCCTTTAGAATATAAAGATTTTATTTTGAAAACTTTTACCAAGCCGAATATTTTCCAAAAAATCTATATCTAAAACTATTTTTTTCGAATCAAAGCTAATAACTAAGATTAAGTTTTAATGTAACCCAAAACAATACATCTTATTACTGGAACCAGTTTTTAATTAGGGAATGATTTTATGGAGTTATTTACATATTTGACAATTCTTCTAGTTACTGGTGCATTTGTAGGCTTTACTTCTGGCCTTCTGGGGGTGGGGGGCGGTTTTATAATGGTTCCCATCCAGTTTTTTCTCCTCACTTTAATTGGTATTGTTCCAAGCACTGCTTTAAGAGTGGCGTTTGCCACCAGCTTGGCAGTGATCCTCCCCACTGCTTTAAACGGTGCATGGGGGCATTGGAGACGTGGTGCAGTCCAAATTAAACCAGCAATAATTCTAGGAGTATCGGGATTGTTTGGGGGCATATTAGGTGCTTTAACTGCTAGTTATGCTTCAGTTGGAATTTTAAGTTTTGTGTTTGGTATTGTGGCATTATTTAGTGCTTTTTGGATGGTTGGATTCAAATATTCTGAATCTGGAGAAAAACAATTTCATTCCAGATCTTCCTACTCCATTTGGGGTTGTGTAGGAGGTTACCTATCTGGACTACTGGGTATTGGTGGGGGTGTGGTAATGGTGCCAATTCTTAATATACTCCTTAAATTCCCAATACACAAGGCAATTGGCACATCAATGGCGTTCATTGCTTTTGCATCGGCTGGGGGAATTATAACTTATCTATGCACAGGTATATTTGCAACTGGACTACCTCAATACTCCATTGGTTACATAAATATTGTGCAACTCGTTGCTCTTACTGTTACTAGTATTCCAATGTCTCATGTTGGTGTTCAAGCTGCTCACAGACTACCCGAAAAAAAGTTAAGATACCTCTTTATTATGCTCTTAATTTACATAGCATTAAAGATGATGGGACTCTTTCAATGGCTAAACTTACCCTTTTAAAATCTGCAATCCCTGGAAAACTTTCTTAACATCCGAAAAAATACTAAAACCACTCAAGTGTTAATTAATCGTTTTCAACACCCCTTATAAAGTTCCCGGTTGTTATCCCCCCGTTTGAATTTTTTTTAACTCTTTTTTTTAGTAAATCTAATTTATTACCCAAATTAGGGACACTATTAACCGTAAATTCCCGTGCTTTCTGGTAAATTGGTAAAATATTCTGTATATAATTAACTGGTTTATTCCTTGCATCAATAATCAGATTGTCCAATCCCATCTTCGAAAGTTGAGGAAGATAATCAATAAGACACAATTCCACGGAATTAAAAATATGGGTCCTGTACTCCTGGTCAATTTCCACAGGAAATATTCTGTTTTTGGAGTCTTTAATTCCTAAATGGCATGAATGGTTCAGTTTTCCAATTATCCCTTTATCTGGCAACAAATTCCAAAGGCAGTCTTTGCTCACTATAGCTTCCAAATTTCCCTGGATCAAAAACCCAAAATCATGATTCGGATAAAGAACTTTGCAATTTGACATCAGTTTTTGCAAGTGTTTCTGGGATAATTCAGGGGATAATGTAATGTTATGTATATATTTTGAGATTTCACCAGTTGCCATGTGATTCCAGATGTTTAATCTTTCAGATCCATATATTTTGACTGAACTAAAATCTTCTTTTAAGCTCCACATCGCGCCTAAGTTGCCAACCATAACTCCATCTATAGTATTTTCTTCTAAAGGGTTAAGGAGATTAGTTGCGCCCATGATAAAATTTTGGCTGGTAATATCCGGCCACTTCCAGATTAATTCCAAGTCTGATTCATTACAGAGGGATGCGACTTCTTTTAAAGAGGAATGAATCTTTTCAAAATATGTTTCATAATCATGAGAATGTTTTATGCAATAAAAATTATCATCAGATTCATCACGCCCCATATATTCAATTTTTGGTTGGAAATAAATCTTTTTGCACCCTAATTCAAGAGCAGCCTTAAATGAACGAACAGAGTCCACATAAATGGCTAAATTAATATCTCCAAGTTTATCATTATAATTAATTTTTTTATCCAATTTTTCATCTTTTTTCCAACTATCAAGACGGGATTTGACTAATCCAACTTCTTTAGAAGATGGCAGATATTTTTTCAAGATTTTTCGTTGAACTTCTTCCAGAATTTCTCTGCGTAAGTGATTCAGATTACTAATTGGAGTAAATAAATTTCCAGGATAATCTATAAGCACGTTTCGGATGTGAAATGGGGTTCCCCCTGTTTTGAGAAGATGTTTACTAATTGTTTCAGTTGATAATGGTTTTTTTATGGCTTTTTCCATTGAAAAATCTGCTTTATATTTAATTTTAATATTTTCTAGATGGGGTGGTGATGCAGTTACTTTAGCCAGAGGAGTGAATGTTTCATTCCATTTAATTTCAATTTCCAGGGGAATTTTGTGAGGCAAATTAATATTTTTAACTATTTCTTCTGCTTCATGAATCATGGATTTTCTACGGGTTATGAAAACATCACTACCAATTTTCACATCTTTGTCTAGTTTTATGAATAAATTATCTTTTACAGTGGTGGGATTATGCTCAAGTATGGTTCCCCAAAAATTGGCTGATGGCCCTGTTTTTTCAGGATCTTTAAATATAATTCCATCGCCTTTTTCAAGCACAACCTCAGATTTCCTTTTTATAACTGTATAACCTTGTTTTTTCGGATGATTCATGACTTGTCCTAAGTATAAGCCTCGATTTCCTGGATGGTCTCTTCCCATGACTGATGAAGTTTTATTAAAAATCCAACCATCAGTTAAGCCTCTGTTAAAACACAGTTTAAGCTGTGACATTTCATGGTTACTGGGGTTCCACTTTCCCTTGGATAATGAGTTCAAAGCATCCCTATATACTTTTATTACGTTAGCAACATATTCTGGGGGTTTCATTCTGCCTTCGATTTTAATAGAATCCACCGATGATTTTGCTACCTCTTCTAGGTGGGAATAAATGGCAAGGTCTTTGGTTGATAGAAGAAAATGATCATTTAAGGGGATTTCCTCAAACTCCATATATTTACCGGATTTGTCTGTTTTGACCATTACTAACTGGTAATTTTTCCGACATGGCTGAGCACACATTCCTCGATTACCACTTCTACCTCCGATAATAGATGAAAGGAGGCATTGTCCAGAATAGGAGTAACAAATTGCACCATGAGCAAAAACTTCCAATTCTATTTTCCGATTTTTATTTGCCTTGGCAGAAAATTCAACCTCTTCCAAGCTCATCTCCCTGGCGAGAATCACCCTCTTGAACCCATTATCCGCAGCCCAACTAACTCCTTGGGGATTATGAATAGTCATCTGGGTTGAACAATGCAAGTTCAAGTCAGGCACGATCTTTTTAGCCAGACTAGCCACACCCAGATCTTGCACAATCACTGCATCGGCCCCTATACTGTAAAGTTGAACTAGATAATCACCTACCTTAAATAATTCATCTTCATGGATAAGGGTGTTTACAGTAATGTAGACTTTCACACCGCGCAGATGAGCGTATTTGATGGCTTCCTCCATTTCTTTCAAGTTGAAATTAGGGGCAAATTGCCTGGCTCCAAATCTTTCACCTGAAAGGTAAACTGCATCTGCCCCGGCATTAACACTTGCCTTTAAAGTATCAATGGAACCTGCAGGTGCTAAAAGTTCTGGTATACGGATATTAGACATTTTTTACTCACAAACTAATGGGATATTCAAAGTATGGATCAAATGGATTTTACAATATCTTTTATAGGCAAATTATATAAAAAAATTCTATTATAAAATAGGCTAAGTGAGAATATGGAAACTGAACAACTCTTGAAAACTTTGAAAATAGTCATTACACTGGCAGTGATAATTGGGGCCATGGGAGCAATTTTCTACTTGATTTATGGATTTACTATTCTCTGGCAAGCAATGGCAACCGGAATTGTAACTGGATTTTTATTAATCTTGGTTTTCATATTATTGGTATTAGCCATTTATTTTTACTTGAAAATGTTATTAATCAGAAGAGACTTAGCCAAATGCAAGGAAGAATTGGAGAAAATAGCCAGAAAATCTGACAATTCCGGTCATGGTGAACTTGAATAAATAAAAAGGTTATACAAGCCAGAATATTAATTTTTAAAAGGGAATAATTTATTATAAAACAAATCAATATTTTATCTTCCAATGAACTGGGTGTAGTATTATGAATCCCTATATAGAAATATTGAGGCCAGGGAATGCTATAATGGCAGTTATTGCCATTTTGTTAATGGCAATAATAAGTGGAAAATTCACATTGGAGGTGGCAATGGCTTCAGTGGTAGTGTTCATTGTTACCGGGGCTGGGAACAGCATAAACGACTACTTTGATCATAAAATTGATGCAGTTAACAAACCAGAACGTCCCATCCCCTCAGGGAGAATTACCCTAAAAAAAGCATTAATCTATTCAATCACTTTGTCTACAGTGGGAATCCTAATTGCCCTTTTAATAAACGTTCTCCTTGGAAGTATTGCCTTTTTTAGCTCTATTTTGATGATATTTTATGCTCGTGATCTGAAGACAAAATGTTTGATTGGAAACATAGCCATATCCTTTTTAACAGGATTGTGTTTCGTGTTTGGTGGAATTGCAGTTGACCAGATAACGATCTCAGTTTATCTAGGATTTTTTGCCTTTTTAATGACCATGGCCCGGGAAATTGTGAAGGATATGGAGGATATGGTGGGTGATAAAAAGGAAGGAGCCACAACCCTACCCATATTATACGGTAAAAGGAATTCCTCAATTATTGCTAGCTTTTTCATGATAATTGCCAGTTTAACTAGTCCAATACTCTATTTTATAGGAATATTCAGCATATACTATTTAATTATTCTCTTAATTGCAATTATTGTGTTCTTATCATCAGCAATATCCATATTAAAAGATCAATCCCTTGAAAACACTCGAAAAATTTCTAAAAGAATCAAAATAGGGATGGGGATCATATTTTTAGCGTTTGCTGCTGGTTCCCCATATTTAACTTCATTTTTCCAACTTTAAAAAAGAAAATGAGCTGAAATCAATAAGTTATAATTATTACCCTAGATTGAATCATCATTTCCGAGATTAAATCACCAATGCCTACTTTCTATGAATACTCTTTATTGTTTTTTTTAAGGGGTTTATCACTTTCTCCAATAATATAAAGATATATCCGTTCCTTTTCATCTACTTTGCTGGGAGTCCAATCTTTGAATTTCCAAATGTAAGACACAACCCGAGTCCCAGGTTCAAGTTCTTCCTGGAGTTTTTTCTTCAATTTTTCATTGGTTCTGCCCCAGAGGAATAGGATAACCACTGTAGCTTGGCTGAGATTCTGGTGAAATAGGTTTCCCCAAATTATTTTCACGTGCCCCTGTAATCCTAATTTATAGATATTTGCCTTGGACCATATCACACGGATCGGATCAGCCTCCACTCCCACTCCCAATGCGTTGTATCTTTGTACAGCTTCTGTAACAATTCTACCATCGCCTGATCCCAAATCATAGACCAAATCTTCTGGGGTGACATCTGCCATATTTAACATTTTCCGAACCACTCTCCTAGATGAAGGAGAGTACGCTGCACCAATGGCTAGGGGCCAGAGTATAGAAAAAGCAGCTATCATGATCAGAATAAGTAAAATTGGAATCAATGTGTATATTGTCATCAAAAGCTTCAAATCCTCCTTAAGTGTTTTTCAATAGATTATTTCAATAAATTATATACTCTTCTGCTTCTAATATTATTATATATTCAGTTTATAACACAGTAAATCATTAAATTAGCATCATTAATTTATTTATTTAAAAAACACTTAGTAAATCTCAACTCATAAAATTCAGTGGTGATTTTTAAATGACTGATAATAATCCTTCAGAGAATAAAATGAAGATTAAAATAGTAAAAGACGGGCCTTACATTGTTTCGGGCAGTGTTCCCTTGTATGAACAGACAATAATAACTGATGAAGCTGGTCACACTAAGGACTTGACTGATGAAAAAGAATTGCCCCTAAAAGATACTTACACCCTTTGCCGTTGCGGTGCATCAAAAAATAAACCATACTGTGATGGTGAACATAACAACATTAAATTCGATGGCACTGAAACAGCCAGTAAAACACCTTACATTGAAAGATCTCAAATATATGAAGGTCCTGAATTGAGATTAACCGATGCTCCTGAATTTTGTGATCACTCCAGGTTCTGTCTCAGATCCGGTGGAATTAGGAAACTAATTGCCCAATCTAATGTTCCAGAAGCTAGAAAAACAGCAATTCAACAAGCCATGATCTGCCCCTCTGGAAGACTGGTACTGTGGGATAAAAAAACTGGAAAACCATTCGAAAAAGAATTCAAACCATCCATTGTCTTGATACACGACCAACAGAAGAAATGTCCAGGCCCAATCTGGGTTAGGGGTGGAATACCAATGGAATCAGCAGATGGTACAAAGTATGAAACCCGGAACCGGGTTACACTCTGTCGTTGTGGAAAATCGGAAAATAAACCCTACTGTGATGGCAGCCATTGGATGAGCTCCGATTTGAAATTGAAATTCAGGAAAAAATGGGGATTAGATGAAAAATAGAAGATATAACCTTAATCTTCTAGTTGGGCATTTTAAAAAAATTATACCAAGTCCTTAAATTTCCATCATCATAAACACCAATAAAAGCTGTTTTCATACTACCTCTTGTCTACATTCCTATTAATAAAGATGAATGGCGTACCTATTGTTCTTTTATCATTTTCGTTTATTATTGACTGTGGGCATTCAAATGATTCCAAATTAACAGAAATCTAACTATTGGATTTAAACTGATGACACCTAATTTTTTACATACTACTCATTTTCCCATAACTAATTAAATCATTCCAACTAATTTATCTGTAATATAAATAAAAGCAGGGCGTAATATGAATCGTTTTTGGGGATATTTTAGTGCAATAATAGTGGCTGTGTTATTTGGGGTTTGGATAACGTTGGATAAAATTTTACTAAACTATCTACATCCCCTGACATTGGCAGCCATGGTTTATATGTTGGCCAGTGTTTTTCTATTCATGATTAGGTTTTCCCCTTTACACAACCACATACTTAAGATTATCCACAGAGAAAGCAGGGTTAAAATAAAAATTTCCCGAAGAAATTACTTTACCTTATTTTTAACAGCACTTTTCGGAGCTTTCATAGGTCCGGCATTATATTTGAATGGGTTGAACCAGATAACCGCAGTCAATGCTGCTTTTTTAACAAATTTTGAAATTCTCTTCATCATTATTTTAGGCATTCTCTTCCTGAAAGAAAAGGTTCAACTTAAAGATATAGTTGGGTTTGCTTTTTTGCTGTTAGGTGCTATTTTTTTGAGCACTAACAATCTTCAAAATCTCACTTTCGATGAAAATTTATTTGGCAGTCTTCTAATAATTGTAGCATGTTTTTTTTGGAGCATGGACACTACGTTGACCAAGTTTTTGAGTGATAAGCGAGATATATTCTTTTTAACTGGTTTAAAATGTGGCATTGGTGGCATGATTCTGTTTACAGTATCTTCTTATCTGGGTTTAAGCTTTAATTTACAACTAGATATGTTACCAATTTTACTGTGCATTGCATGGTTTTGCATGAGTTTTTCTGTAGTTCTCATATACCTTGCAATCAGGGAAATTGGATCCACGCGAACCGGATCAATATTTTCTACCAGCTCTCTTTTCGGAGCATTTATTGCATTTATAGTACTGGGAGAACCTTTAAAAATAACTCAGTTACTGTTTGGTGTACTGATGTTTGTAGGCATACTTATATTATACAAAGATGGCGATCTAAAAAGTAATGAGGAGCTTAAACTAAGTTAAAGTGGGTGTCATGTTCACAACAATTATTAAATCCATAGAATCTTTGATAATTAGCCACACATCCTTAGCAGTATTTTTAGGATGTATACTGGAACAGATAATTGTTCCCATCCCTGCCAGTCTCATAGTTGTTAGCTCTACCTTTGTGATTCTTAAAGGAACCAGTTTTTCACTGGCTGCTTTAGGTACTTTATTCATTAAAATAATAATTCCCGCTTCCCTGGGAATCACATTAGGCTCACTTGTTTATTATGCACTCGCTTATAAACTGGGAATGCCATTTATTGAACGAACAGGTAAATATTTGGGGGTTTCGGTTCAAGATATTGAATCTGTTGGGAAAAAAGTAGATGAAAGCCGTTATGATGAATTATTCATTTTCTTGGCACGTTGCTTCCCAGTTATTCCCGCCATAGCAGTCAATCTGTTTTGTGGCATAATCCATTATGATTTGAAAAAATATTTGATTATCACCTTTTTAGGCTCTGCTGTTCAAATATTAGGTTGGGGATTATTAGCCTGGTTCTCTGGAAACGTGTACATGATTTTAGAAGATAAAATTGCATACATTGGCAATATAATAACTGTGATAATTATCTTGATTGTGATTTACTTTATAATAATGAAAAAACGTGAGATGAAAAGGAAAAAATAGTAAATAATTATTTTCTTCTTTTATCATCTTTTTAAGGGTTTTTTAACCATTCTAGAACTTCTTCAGCTATTTTTTCGGAGATATCTTCGATCCAGTCCTGTTCGCTCCAAGTGCAAACATTTTCTTCTTCAATATCACCCACTATATCCTCAACCCGGTCTTGGTCCGTGTATTCACCTACTGTTGATTCACAGAAACTGAACTCTTTTTCATGATTGTCAAAAATCACATCCCAGTTTTTCTCATCTCTAAGCTCCCAGTACCAATAATAATTAGTAACAACCTCTTCTCCAGGGTTGTGTTCACTGAATGATTCTTCTTCCTCATAACCAACGATCAAGATATTGCCATCTTCAAGGTCGATGTGTTTTTCCCAGCTATCCCTTTTCCCAGGTGCTCTTTCCATCTCAGTTTCTTCTATCTGATCTATCAGTTCTTCTTTTTCCAAGATTTCCATACCCCCCATGATGTCTTCTTATGAAACATGAATGACAAATTTTTTTATGAAACCCTTATATTATTTTTGTAATTATTTTTATTTTAATGGATCGTCTGGGTAATTGATAAACAGAATTTAATAGAAAGTCTTTTTAATAATATTTTTCTGGTTATTAAGCCTTTCGTATTATCTTATTCCAATTTAAACTATTTTAAAATTTTACAGACCCATAGACAAAAACCAAGCCTAAAATATCACCAGCATCCATGAATCTTAAAGTACTTCCTCCACCTATAAGAGAATTTGGATTTTATTTTAGAGTGTCCAGGATAGTAAAAAAATACTAAATAAACATAGAAAATAAATATGATAATGAATTTGATTAGATTTAACAAAGTTTTATTAAGAATTTTGAGGAAAGAAAGAGCATGTACATTTGTATGGAAGGAATTGATGGTTCAGGTAAATCCACACAACTTAAAAGCTTGACCAAATGGTTAAAAGATTGCGGACTCTCTGTAACTTTGATAAGAGAACCAACTGATTCTCCAGTAGGTCTGCTTATTCGTAAGATGCTAAAAAAACCTGGTGCGCAGGATGAAAACTTCCAAAGAACTTTAGCACTCCTTTTTGCAGCTGACCGAACCCTTCTTATGGATGAAATCCGCAGAAAAGAAAAGATGAATCAAGTTATACTCAGTGACCGTTCATTTTACTCCAGCTTGGCTTACCAGAACGGAACAGAATGGATAGCCCAAATAAATCAATACGCCCTAAAACCAGATTTGGTAATACTATTGGATGTGGATACTGAAACTGCTCTAAAAAGATGTGAAGGAATAGACAGCTTTGAAGAGAAAAATTTCCTGGATAATGTCCGGAATAAATACCTAAAACTTGCCCAACAGCACGATTTCATGGTGGTAAATGCTAATAATGGATTCAACAAGGTACATGATGATATTAAAAGAATTGTTGCACGTAAATTAGGAATGTGTATTTAACAATTGATACTCTCTTTATTGGCATAGAAAATAAGAATAAAGAATATTATTATTGTTGACAGACCTTAAAGAAAACAGGATTGTCTGAAAAATTCCCGGGGTCAACGTTTTTCTAACTCTTTAAGGCGTTGATTAAGGGCTTTTACAATATGATCCTGAGCTTTTTCTAAATCCTCCTTTTTACCAAGAAGCACTGGTCCATAATCCGTACTTTTAAGTTCAAGACCAAATTCATTTATAACTTCGATCATAATCCTTTCAGTAATCCCTGCAGGAATTCTCATCTCGTACATCATCTCTTCATCCATACTAACACCTTTTTAATCCATTGATTCATTTATGAGTTTTTTTTAAGATAATTCCGAACTGGCTCTAAGATATCCGCTAAACAATCTGCAACACTATTTTTCAAATCTAAAGGATGCAAATCTCTATTTTTATACATTTTTAAGAGTTCTTCCTGGGTTAAATCCAAATTTCCGCCGAATTTATCCGGCCTTTTAATAACCAGCCTATCCTCTTCGCTGAATATGAAATGATGGGCTATTTCTATTATGGGGTTTCCTTCAATCTCACCAGCAGGACAGTAACTCTTTTTGATTTTCTTTTTGATCACCTTTGGCTCATCATCTATGGCTATGAAGTTTTCCTTACTAGATGACATTTTATCAGATCCATCAGTACCATGCAAAAGAGGGGTGTGAATACAGACTGGTGATTGAAATCCTAATTTAGGTAAGTTGTCACGTGCCAACATATGAATTTTCCTCTGTTCCATACCTCCCACAGCCAAGTCCACATCTAAAAACAACATATCCACGACTTGCATCAATGGATAAATGACCTCTGCTACCTGATGATCCTCAGCATCCCGGGTAATTTGGGCCATACTCCTTTTAGCCCGAGTTAAAGTGGTTAAAAGCGCTAATTGATAAACTTTCATGGTGTAATCTTCCCGAGTTTGGAAGCTACTCCCTAAAATAAATTCAGCTTCTTCAGAAAGCCCCAAAGCCCTGAAACATTTAGCATTATAATCAGAAATTTCTTTTATTTCCTCAAGACTGCCCTTACCATTGAGAAAAGCATGAAGATCAGCTAGGAGTATCTTTACTTTGAAACCTGCTTTTTCTAGGTCTATCATCTTTTTCACAGTGATGGCATGGCCCAAATGCACCTTACCGGAGGGTTCATATCCTATATATGCAGTTTTCTGATTTTTTCTGATTTTTTCGTCGAGTTCATCTGGAGTTACCACCTCCAGAGCACCTTTTTTTATAATATTTCTTGTTGAATCAATGTCCATGCTGTCACCATCTTTGCACTGTTTATCCAGAGATTATATTTGAATTTTTTATACATTCTATCTAATACTATCCGTCTAACTTAATTTACCTATTTTCATTTCAATAAAATAATTATTTTCTAATTCCAACTTTATTCCAGGAGAATATTTGAGGGTAGGATATAGATTTTTTCCAAGATTTCCACCACTTTCACCTGGTCGCCAATGTTTATATCTGAAAATTCAGGTAATAAATCCAGATCAATGGGTTGATATGTTTCCGGGTGAAGTAACTGGATTTTAGTCGGAGTTTTGGAGGTTACAGTGGTAGTTTTAATCTCTTTTCCATGGGCTGCCAACTGTAAATTGGAGTATTCACGCCAAGATAATGAAATTTTATCCATTGTTTCCAAGTCATGGATAAGTATCCTTTTACCATTTATATCGATTACCAAGCCAATGTGTTTATCATGAGTAATGAAATCACCTTTATGGAAAAAAGGGAGTCTGAAAGATATCCATATTCTATAAAGATCTTTTCCCGCTGATTTGTCTCTGCCCATGAGTCGAGGTGATTCTCCTATTAAACCCCCCATTTGGTCTTTCAAAGCATTTGAAATCTTCCGGGCAGCTTTATAAGAACCAAAATAATAGTCAAAACCCCCTTTTATTTCTACTTTCTGGGTTAGATAAGCCATGCGGTTTTTATGGAATAACTTTTCCAAGTTTTTTTCAATAATTTCATCAGCAATCTTTATTTCGACAGAACTTAACGGTCTTTTATCTCCCCTCAACTGCAGCACTGCTTCATAATATCCTGAAGCATGTTTACTGCATTCTGGACACACACTTCGGTTTAGTTTAACCTTTAAAGTAAATTCTCTTTTTACAGGCACTTCCAAGACTTTACCACTGGCTTTCACTAACATCTCCAATATTGATCCTTTTTGGTTAATTGGATCTATTTCCAGAACGATATCTTCGGCATTTTCATCTGGCACAGATTCTTGGACTATTTTTTCGGCTATGATATCCTCTTCGGACTGTTTACGCTCCAACCACTTGTCACCTGCATGAATTGATGAGCAGTGAGCACAAAATTCAACTGTCATATCTGAAGGAATAGTGATTAATGTGTTTCCAGATGCAAAACAGGAGCTGCAACGACCTTCATAGAGTTTTACGTTTTCTTTACCGCACTCAATACAGAACATGGTATCTGATTTGCTTTAAAAATGTAATTTTTAAACACAAAAATGAGATAAAAAAAGAGGGGGGGAATTAAAGAGTCTTCAAAGGGGCTTTAGCACCGCATGCTTCACATTTCAAGATGAAAATACGGTCTTCCCTTATGATTTTAGTGTCAGGACGGTTACACTCGTGACACATGATAAAGCGTTTCACATAATCGTCCATCCGTTCATTAATCAGATAATGGGTGAATTTTCCCTGCATTATGGCTCGGTTTCCCTCCAAGTTACCAGCAGTACCTAACTCTCTTAACAGAAACTTAAGAACATGTTGGGGGTCCCTGTTCATTGCGTCGGTTACTTCTCCAAAATTTTGTATGATTGTCCTGTTTCCCTGGATAATGGAGTAGGCCTTAGGCACAGAGAACCTTTTGGTTTCCCTGGCTTGTGGGGGGATCTGCTCAATAGCCCTATCCAATAATTCTTCATAATCGCTCATAATCAATACCTCCTTTAAATAAAATTTGAATAAAACTCGTTAAATGAATTTACTTGAATAAAGAAAAATTTAAGATGTTTAAAGCTTAAGCAACCCGAAGGTAGCCCTGCTGAGGTTCATAAATGATTCCTTTTCGTTTTAACTGGCGGATCAGGTCTTCAACCTTTTCCTGGCTCATATTATATCTATCTCGCATTTCAGTTATAAGTATATTGGTGGGGGCTCTTCCTCCATACTCTTCTTCAAGTTCTTTGATGATTTCCTGAACCACTCTAATTTTGTCCCGATCAGATTTGGGTGTTCGTCCTTCAACCTTGTCGATATCAACTTTACCAGTCTCTGGATCATACCCTACTTGTTTTAAACATTTTTCTTGCAGACTAACAGCACGTTTTGCATCATCTGCAGTAACTTCATCTCCTAATCGAATTTTAGCGCTTGCTTCAGCCAGACGGACCAGTGCCTCTAATTGTCTAGCAGTTATAGGTACTGGGGAATCTTCATCTGAGGCCCCTCCACGCATACCCACATAGAACTCTCTAAGAACATCCATAGCTTCGTTAGTCAGATGTGGGTGTATTTCTCTCCGAGCATAGGCAATGTACTTTCTGAGGAGCTCCGGATCTATTTCATATGGTATAGAAGTATCTCGGTGAATATTTAGGATGTGACTGGCCAGTGCACTGTCTCTTTCCACATCTGGCTTGTCCTCAACCACAAAAATCAAATCAAAACGTGATAATATTGTAGATGGCAGGTTTATCTGCTCTGCTATCGATTTATAACGATCAAAACGTCCAAATTTTGGGTTTGCCGCTGCCAAAACCGAGCAACGTGAGTTTAAAGTAGCCATAATACCGGCTTTTGCTATACTAATGGTTTGTTGTTCCAGTGCTTCGTGAATTGCCGATCGATCTTCTGGCCGCATTTTGTCCAGTTCATCGACACAAACATTACCTTTATCACCCAAAACAAGTGCACCTGCTTCTAAAGACCAGCCACCGAATTCATCCCTTACTGCTGCAGCAGTCAGTCCCACTCCACTGGTTCCTTTACCACTGGTGTAAATTCCTCGTGGTGCCAGCTTAGAAACATATTTAAGCATCTGGGATTTACCTATTCCAGGGTCTCCCACAATTAGAATGTGAATATCTCCTCTGATCCTGGTTTTATCTTCCAGTTCTTTAGCGGATCCACCAAACAATTGGAGGGCAATAGCCTCTTTAACTTCTCGGTAACCTTTGATGGATGGTGCAGTTGAATTGATGATTTTGTTATAAACATCTGGGTTAGCAGCCAAATCTCTAATCTCTTCTTCATCTTCAGGACTTATCTGCAACTCTTCGAATTCCTGTTCCAAGGCTGAAATGTAGTTACCATAGATATAATTCTTGAAACGTTTGGTTTTTTCATCCCGAACTGTTTTCATGGTTCCGGTTATTCGAACCACGTCTCCCGGGGTCACTGTGTCCACCAAGTCATCTTCAAGCACCACGCTTATCTGACGGGGTTGTTCACCTCCTGAAAGGTTTTCCAGGGGTTCCTGGACTTTGGTGGATTGGGTGTCCAGGAATTCAGATTCTTCCTGCAGGATTCGGAAAGAACGACCTCCACATTCTTGGCAGAGTGCTGGTTCAGTAATGAGATTACTTTTCTGTTGCACTTCATGCAGCCGCATGCAACTGCGACACTCAAATATGGCCTTTAAAATACGTGGACGGATTTCATCGGTCTTACGAACGATTCCATCCACTGCCACTAATTTTCCAATATATTTACTTCGTAAGAAGCGTAAGGGGATATTGTTACTCACATTTTCAAAACGAATATGCAGTTCAGCATTCTTTCGAAGGGGGTCAATGTTCCCAATGGCTTTTGAGGCAGCCTTAATCACTTCTTCCGGTTTTTCGATCAATAAATCAGCCAGGTCCGGGTCGAACATCTCTAGCTCCACATAATCCACTATGGCTGATTTTTGGTCTGGATATTTTTCCAAAGCCTCAAATACAGTGTCTTTATACTTGGTACTAAAGAATTCCTCGAACTTGGCCACAGGATTTTTAGTTTTATCTGTTGTAGTCTGAACTGAAGTTTCCATCGTCTAACTATAATCCCTTCTATTATAAAATTATTTTCTCATAAAAAAAATTAAATAAAAAAAGTGTATAATTACTTTAAATCTTTTAAAAAAATGTAATAACTACGATCGTTATACAAATAAACTACTTTTAATCTAATATCAATTTTTAAATTTATTCAATTGTTACATGCCTTTTTTTAGTAGTAATTTAGGGGGACTGTCAAAAATTGGGGTGTTTTTGAAATTTATGTTTTGATAAATAAATTCTTTTAATAATACTTATTTTCTTAAATAAAAAAAACAAAAAGCTATTATAGTAATTGGAGTATGGTATTTATCATATTTAGCCTAAAAAACACTTGTTTCAATTGATAGTTTTTGATCAGAGTTATAAAGTTTCCTATTTTTGTGAATGTTTATCTAAATATGAGAAAAACCAGTTTAAAGAGATATTAATGCCGTAAAATCGCCTATAAAAATTAAAAAATACACAGGAATCAATATTTTCAAGACAAAAAAATTGAAAACTGGATTCTCGGATATGAAACCCATGAAAAAGAAATAAACAACTGTTATTCTGGACATTGCATCTTTAACGTTGAATGGATTAAACTTAACAGTGTTTGGAATTACCGATTTACTTTATTCGACAGTATTTATTCGACAATAAAACAGAATATTAATTGTGGCTGATGAAATTATAATAAATTAAATTAAAGGTTATTTAAAGGTTATTCAATCAATTATCATGGATTAATCAATGTCTTAGTTTAAAAACTTCTTTACATACCTTGATGATGAAAATATCGAACGAATTTCAAATAAATTGGAAAATCAATTCCAAAAAACATTTCCTAAAACCATTAAACTGATAATGTAGATTAAAAATGGGTTAATGTCATGAAAAAACATCAGAAAAGAAATCTTAAATCAGATAAAGGCTTTCGGCACTCAACCCCCCCAGTTTTTGGACAGAGCCATATTAGGTCTATTTTTTTTGAAAAAAATGGGAGTGAAAAAATTGATTAATGAACGGACTGAATATAAATATTAGATTAAATCAGATAATATATGATAGTGAGTTATAATAGAAAGTACTCCTTTTTTTAAAAAAGGTAAAATTCCTTTAAAAATCAGTTTTATTTCCCTTTAAACATTATTTATTAAATAAAATTTAATAGGTGACTGAATGAAACGATCAAGATTAAGAATGTTTAAGGTTACGTCAATGACCATTTCAATAATGGGAATTGTATTGATAGTAGCCACAGTGGGCATTTTAGCCTACTTGGGATTTGAATCATTATCATCTTTCATATCTGCAGATGCAACTTCAAGCACGGCGCATGATGAATTAGTATCCTTGAAAAATGATTATTCGAGTTTGAAGATGGAATATGATAATGTTAAACGTGATGTGGAAGCAAC
>DUPR01000021.1 GCA_012838205.1 Methanobacterium sp. | reverse complement strand
ACAGTGATATCGTAATAAATAATACGTTGGTGGGAGTTATTACAGGAAAATATGGTCATAAACATCATGGAAAATCTTCCCAAGATATATTGGATGCCAATAAGATTTTAATGGCGATAGGATTAGTTGAAGGTGATAACTTCATTGATGCTGGTTGTGGTGATGGATTTATTTCCATAGCAGCATCAAAAATTGTCAAAAACCAAGGAAAGGTTTATTCACTGGATGTTTATGAACCAAGTCTGGATATTCTCAGAAAAAAGATCAAGCAAAATGAGATGGAAAATATTGAAGTTATACAGGCAGATATGGCTATTGCCATCCCTTTAAATGATGAAATTGCTAATAAGTGTGTTATGGCCAATGTTCTTCACGGATTTGCCAATGAAGGTACATTAAATCCGGTTTTATCTGAGATTAAAAGAATTCTTCAACCAGGAGCTACGTTTGCGGTTGTTGAATTCAACAAGGTTGAAGGACCGCCAGGACCGCCATATAATGTTCGTTTGAGCCCTGAAGATGTAGAAATGATCTTAGAAGAACACAAATTCAGTATTGGTGGCACTCAAGAAATTGGCAAATATCACTATCTGGTGGAGTCATTTAAAAAATAACTCGGCCAATAATCTTATAAAAAAGACTGAATTTGAGGGTTGTGCTAGTAGAGTTGGGTGTAATCATCCAAATAATCGCCGTAGTCTCTGTCCAAAATTCTCAAAGCAGACATTGCCTCAGGGGAAGAACAGCATCTTTCTTCCACTAAATTACGCAGAGTTCCATTTTTTATATGAGCCCTAACTTCTTTTAGAACAAATTCCAGGGATTTGCGGTTGTAATCCTTAATTTCTCCTGAATTAAAGTCATATATTGGATATTTTTCAAGGTCATAATTATGGTTAGGAGTGGTTAAAATCCCTATACGGGCATAGTAATCAGCACTGGGCACTCCAAATAAATCGATTCCCACATAGGCCAAGAGTGGTATGAAGTTGAGTTTTGCAAATGGAAAGTAAAGTGCGGAATTGGGGTTAATGGCCTTTCTTAAACTGATAATAATATTTAAAAGATCGCGTGGTCTTCTTAATAATTCTTCAGAATTAGCCAACAGAAAAAGACGGTAACCTAATTTTTCAAGGGAATTTGCACATTTAATCCGCAGATCAGGGTATTTTGAACCTTGAATCACTGCCATCTTGCCATAATCTCCTTTTTGGGCCTTGTCAATAGTGTTATTAACAGACCATGCAGCCATTTCCAAGGGAACATCATAGGGCATAGGTTCATCTTGAATAATCCATTCTGGATCAAATTTTAGGAGATTGGGTGTGGTATTGTTCATATGCTTTCCCAGTCTGGCAGGTCCATCGTGTAGCTTTATTTCCAACATTCAAAACAACCTCAATATGTAACATTTACTGACTTTTTTCTGGAAAATTTTTTACAGAGATTATTCATTTGGATGATATTGTTTTAATCCTGTAAAAGTCAAATAGTTGATTTGTTTATGTGGTGAGCTGAAACTTTACCAGATGGGGTACATTCTTCTTTCTAAAGTTTTCTCTTTTTGCAACCCATTTAATAAGAGGAATTATAGCTTTTCTAAGTTCAATTCCATCTTTAATTAAAGAATATTCAACTCTAGGTGGTATCTCTTTAAAAGTATCTCTTTTAATCAGATTTTCTTTTTCAAGGACTTTTAAAGTGTCAGATAAGGTTTTAGGGCTGACACCGTCAAGTTCTTTCATTAACTGGTTAAAACGGAGTTTATCATGGTTTCCAAGAGAATTAATTATTAGTAGGGTCCATTTCTTACTAACAATATCAATTACTCCTTCTAAAGGACATAGACATAATTCAGTGCAATTATTCATGATATTACTTTCTTCTGAGATACTTACTATCTACTATAAAATTTGTATTATAAATACTTTACATTTTATAGTAATTACAGAAATTGAAGGAGGTGAAAATATGTGCGGAAAAAACTGTTGCACGATTCCCGTCGGAAATGAATGTCTTCATGGACATTCAAGGAGGTTCTTTACTAAAGAAGAAAAAATAAAACAACTAGAAGAATATAAAAAAGAACTAAATAATGAAATAAAAGCTATCGAAGAAATAATAAGTGAAATAAAATAAAAAGGGTTTCTACAAAGCCTTTTAAATCAGATTCTTATTTGTATTGGGTATAATGATTATGGAATTGGTAATACTTATATATTTGAATTTAGTTTCTTGATATTAGATGACAGTTTTTGAAACTTTTTTTAAGATTATTATTAACTACATAAAAGATTATTCATATTAATGGGCTATTTTAACATCAATTGATTTTGTAAAATGAATTGACTATTATTATTTTTATTCATTCTGAATAATACCATTTATTAAGTTCCAATTAATATTTTAATATCTATTAATAATCCTGTTAATTATTTCAACTTAGATAATAATAGAATGAGGGATTTATGACAAGTCGAAATAGTATTATTAATAATCGTATCTTATTATTAATTATTACTTCCATTAAAACCCTTTTTAAACGTTTTTAAATCCAAACTAGAGTTTCATACCGTTTCATTTTAAAAAAAAACGAAATATTTATATGTAATAACTTTTGAATTAGAAATTATAGCTAAAAGTCCTTTTACTACATAATAATTGTGATATTAAGAAATAAGAGGGGTAAAACATAAAAGAAGCGTATCCGGCGGCAATAGATCATATAAAATATCATAATTTGTATTTTAATTTTATTTATTAAAATAACAACATATAATCGTGTTAAAATGAAATTAGAGGGGAATGCAATGAAAAATATTAAACAAATGCTTTTCGGACAGTCCTGTTTTGGGCTGATTATATTACTAGACAACTAGTTGGAATCACTCAGGAAATAGTCAAATGGATCTGGAAGAAATTATAATTTAAATCATTTAATAAAAATGGTAGGGGATATCTTTGACAGATACTCTTTAAACATTAAAACATTAATTTATCATTTTTTTAATATTGATGGAGGAATGTGAATGGAATTAAGAAAAAATTTCGGTAGATATTGGATTGCAGGCTTTGTACTCAATTTAATTCTCTTTGCTATACAAATTGTAGATGGTCTGATATTTGATAGCATGCTTGCAAATCAAAACATAATTTTAAATAATAATGCTTTCCTGTTAATGTTTGTGATTTTTACAATAATAGTGTTTATATTTGGATTTTGGATTTATGGGCGCATTATTGAATTACTTTATAAAAAAATCATTCAAAAAAATAATTGAAAGCAAAAATAGAAACATTATTTCTTCATGACACCCTTTTGAAGGTAGCAGGTATCGGCGAGGGTGACTACTCGAAGTTACGATTAGAAAACTGAAAGTACTCGAACCTGATAGTTTTGATATCAGAAAAGATTTACAAATTTGTGAGTTATCACGTGTAATCATTAACAGGTTATTTAGAGAGAATAAAAGTTATTTATTACTTAAATTATATTATTTATTCAAAATCTGTAGTAAATATAACAATTTTTCTATAATACGTCCAACATGCAATTTTAACTTCTTTATTTTGATAATATTAATATTCTTGTGTTAAAACAGTGAATTTATTTGGTCAATGCTGTTTATCAATATCAATTCATATAAAAATTGATTGAAAATATTTAAAAAAACTGTAACCCAAAAGGTTACACTAAGCTATTTTTTAGCAACCTTTATATATGCCAGTAACCAGACCTTCAACTGGAAATCACATGGTTTTCCAAGAGAACCGTAGGATGACCGGGGTGTGAATATCATGAGCTTTTTAAAACGCTTGAAAAATGTGTTTGGTGGCGAAAAAGAGCCAGAAGAGAAAGATAAATCAACGAAATCAGAGGAAAGCAAGCCCCCGGTTGATGAAAAAGAAACTAAAGTACCAGAGAATGCCAAAGAAGTTCAAGAAAAATCCAAGGAAACCAAAAAAGCAGACACTGAAAAATCTGTTAAAGACAAACCCGAAAAAACCGAGCCAGAAAAAACCAAAAAAACAACCAGTACAGAAAAAACAGAAATTAAAACCGAAACTAAAAAAGATAAACCGGAAAAGGCTGAAGTTAAGGAGTCAGTCAAATCAGAAGATGAACCTAAAAAAGAAAGGAGTGAGAGTATGACTTTACTGCAAAAGGATCGAACCATAGTAACTCGTTCAGATGTAGATGAAAATTTCAAACAGGAAATCATGGATGCTGGCGCAGAAACAGTGGCAATATGTTTCCAGTGCGGTACTTGTACTGCTGCCTGTCCATCAGGAAGAAGAACACCATACCGGATAAGACAATTAGTTAGAAGAGCCGTAATGGGATTAAAAGATGATGTTATTTCTGATGACAGCATATGGATGTGTACCACCTGTTATGAGTGTCAAGAAAGATGCCCACGAGGTATTAAAATTGTGGACATTGTAAAAATCGTGCGAAACTACGCTGCCCAAGCAGGTTACATGGGTCAAGCACACAAAATGGTGGGAAGTTTCGTAATCAACACCGGTCACGGTGTACCAATTAACCCAGCAACTAAAGAACTCAGAAAAAGAGTGGGACTAGACGAACTACCACCAACAACCCACAGCTTCCCAGGAGCCCTAGAGGAAGTCCAAGGCATAGTTAAAGTCACTGGATTTGACAACCTAATCGGATACAACTGGGATACAGAAACAATAGATTAAGGTGATTATTATGGCTGAACAAGAATTTGCATACTTCTTAGGATGCATCATGAACAACCGATACCCTGGTATCGAAAAAGCTACCCGAATACTCTTCGACGCATTAGATGTGGGTCTTAAAGACATGGAAGGAGCATCATGCTGCCCTGCTCCCGGTGTATTTGGTTCATTTGACAGAACCACATGGGCTTCCATTGCTGCCCGAAACCTCACCATTGCCGAAGAACAGGGAAATGACATTATGACTGAGTGTAACGGATGTTTCGGATCACTATTTGAAACCAACCACATGCTACACGAAGACCCGGAAATGAAAGAAAAGATCAACAAGGTCTTGGCAGAAGTCGGCCGAGAATACAAGGGTGAAATAGAAGTCAGACACTTTGCTGAAATCCTATACAACGATGTGGGACTTGAAAAACTCTCTGAAAAGATGATCAAACCACTGAACCTCAACGTGGCTGTACACTACGGATGTCACTTCCTGAAACCTAGCTCAGAAATAGGTATCGATGATCCTATACAACCAACCATACTTGATGAACTGGTAGAAATTACTGGTGCCAAATCCGTACCATACAAAGACAAAATGATGTGCTGTGGTGCAGGTGGAGGATTAAGATCCAGAGATATCGATGTAACCGCTGATTTCACCAAAGAAAAACTCACCAACATGAGAGATGCCGGTGCAGATGCCATAGTCAATGTTTGCCCATTCTGCCACCTTCAATTTGACGTTGGACAAGTGGAGACAAACGAGAAATTTGGAACTGACTTTAACATACCAGTTTTCCACTTAGCTCAGTTATATGGGATGGCAATGGGTGTCAGCAAAGATGACCTAACAGTAGACGCTCACCAAATCAGCACTGACCCAGCTCTCAAAAAACTGGATGAAATAACTGGCGGAGAATAAACAGATTCTCCCCTATAACTTCTTTTTTTTATCCAAAGTTTTTTATTTTTCAAAATACTAATTTTAATTTATAGTAAATTACAAACATTAAGTAAGATTCGTAAAAGAGGTGTTTTTTTGTTCATTGCTAGTTTAGCCGGAGTTTTTAAATTCAAAGAACTACCCGAGAAATATGGTCCTTTTGTACAATATAAGGCATCTATAGAAAATAAAACAATCAAAAATGATGATGATGTTGCAATTTTGGAGATCAAAGGCACAGAAAGTCTTCACGTCCTGTTTTTAGATTCTTACACTGATTTTAAACAAATCGAAGAGGAGCTTAAAACTGCAGACGCCAAAATTAATCACAGTTCCAAACAGGTTCTGGAAGGTTACCTATGAATGAATTACCTGCCGAACAAACCTGGCTGGTTCTAGTGGAACTACTCACTGATCTCAGGAAAAAAGGAATAAAAATTCCTAAAAATGTCACTAAAAACATTCAGATGGCCAAAACTGTTATTAACTTCTATAAAGTCGACCCAACAGACCCTGAAAGGCAAGTGGAAGTCAAACGAATTAACGAATTTTTAACATCAGCACAAGATTCACTTATGACCTTGGCGAACAAATTCAGTGGAGACTATGCTGATGATTGGATGGAAAAACTACTAAAAGCTTCCAGAGGAGAAGAAGTATATCCCCAAAAAAAAACTGATTCCAAGTTCGTGGTAGGTGCTCCTTCTGGTTTTTCAATGATCAGAGTCAACTTCAAAGCACCGCTCTCAGAAGACCGGGTTCAGGAAATAGCTGAGTATCATAATGTTATAATCGAGTTTGTAGAAGATCACTTCATTGCAGTATACGGTGACCAAGAAAACCTTAAAAAAAGTCTCCAAGAACTTTCAACATTCTTTAAAGAACAATTAGAAGACACCGGATAATTATAACAATGGATACAACTTACTCATAACTTAAATACTAATTACTTAAAATTCCATTAATGGAGTGAATTAATAATGAGAATCCTCGCAGTCAGTGATCTACACGGAGATGCAAAACCCTTAATAACCTATCTTAAAGATAACCGGGTTGACCTAATAATTATAGCCGGCGATATCACTCATTTCGGCCCAGGAGAACTGGCTGAAGACATATTAAATGCATTAAGTACATTCCAAATTCCTGTACTTGCCATACCCGGAAATTGTGATCCAGAATCTGTGTACGTTAATATAGATAATTCCCAAGCCATAAATCTACATGCTAGAAATATGGTGGTAAAGAACATCGGCCTATGTGGATTTGGAGGATCTAATCCCACACCATTTAACACTCCACTGGAGTTTGAAGAAATCCAGATATATGATGAAGCCAAAAAAGCACTTGAAAGTATTAAAGACGAAAAAATAACTCTTTTCATCACTCATGCACCGCCATATGGTACTAAAACAGACCTATTGCCTTCAGGGGAACATGTTGGTAGTGAAAGCATCCGTAGGATAATTGAAGAACTTCAACCCACCCTGAATATTTGTGGCCACATACACGAAGCCCGAGGCACTGATAAAATAGGTGAAACCATAATAATAAATCCTGGAGAACTTTCAGATGGTTATGCTTGTTTAATTACAATTTCTGATTCTAAAGATAAAGAAGAAATCGAAGCAGGAATTATAAAACTTTAACCAGGAATTTTGGCTTGTGTTATTTTGAGGATAAAAAAATCACCACAGAAAATGTTTTAAATGATAGTGACAAATAATATCTTGATTTTTGTGTTTTTAGATTCCCCCTTATTTGAGGTGAGATAATTATGATCATGGTTGAAGGAGAAGTAAGTGGTAAAAAATACAGGGAACCATTTTCGAAGGGAGTATTAGCAAGATCTTTAACCCGTGCGGAAATGGATCCCAATAAGGCCTACACCTTCTCTTCACAGATCGAAGCCCAACTCAAAAAAGAGGGTGTTACCCTTATTAAACTGGATGATTTAATAACAATTGTCCGCCAAAGGCTTAAAGAAGAAGACAGTGAAATAGCAACTCAATATGGCCTTTGGAAAAGGATCAGGAAATGTCAGGACCCTTTAGTGATACTGGTTGGTGGTTCGTCAGGAACCGGAACTTCTTCTATAGCATTCGAGGTAGCTCATCAACTGGGAATCCGTCATATGATCAGCACTGACATGATCCGAGAGGTTATGCGAAAAACATCATCCAAAGAACTTCTACCCACCATATACGAGTCCAGCTACACTGCCTATCGTTCACTGCGCATACCACCACCACCTGAACTGGATGAGATTCTAATCGGTTTCAGAGACCATGTGGACACTGTTAGTGTGGGTGTGGAGGCAGTAATAGAACGTTCCATCACTGAAGGTATTAGCATAGTCATTGAAGGGGTGCACATAGTTCCTGGTTTTATAAGGGAAGATCTGGTTTCCAGGGATAATGTACATATGTTCGTTTTAACATTGGAAGATGAAGATGTTCACAAAGGAAGATTTTACTCAAGATGTCGCCAACAATGGGCTAGAAGGCCACTGGAAAGGTATATGAATTATTTCGGAGCTATCAGAAAAACCCACAAATACTTCGAAAGCCAAGCTAACAAGTACCATATTCCGGTTATTGAAAATATAGATATTACAACTACCCTTGAATCCATTATTGAAGAAATAACCAAGACCTATGGAAGTGAAGACAATGTTGAAACTAAAGGTTAAAGATGTGATGAGGCGGGAGATTATAACTGTAACTCCCACTGAAGATGTTGTATTTGCCTTTGAAAAACTTATGAAACATAAAATAAGTTCACTACCAATACTGGATGGAGAAAAACTGGTAGGAATTGTCACGGCCACTGATTTAGGCCATAACCTCATACTAGACAAATACGAACTCGGAACCACAGTAGAAGAAGTGATGGTCGAACAAGTGGTGCATGTGTCACCTGAAGATGATCTAATGACTGCTGTACGTAAAATGCATAAACATGGCTCTGATGAGGGGATTATCAATCAATTAGTGGTATTGGATAACAATAAACTAGTTGGCATTATTTCAGATGGAGATATAATCAGATCACTTGAGGTTTAAGAGAAAATGAAAAAAGATTTTTTTTTATACATCTTTTTTCAAAATTTTTATTCTTTAGGAACTACTCTGGGCTTGAATGAGTCACATAAATTGGCATACTTTTTGGGAAACTCCATACTTAATTTTTCAATGATCTCCCCTTCAATTTCCGGACTTTTTTCCACAGATACTGAGAAGGAATCTGCACTTAGCACTACCTTCAAATTCTCCTCCCCAATACTGAACTCCATGGGGATCGGTTCACCAGCATCCAGAGATTCCACAACATCCTTCATTACTACTTTACTCAGTTTGAGCAATTTTCTCCCATCTGGAGTGTAGGTTTCGTTGGGTGTTTCGATTTTTGTAATTCTAAAGGGAGCACAACCTTCAGTCCGGGCTGCTTTTCGGTTTGTCCAGAATATTGCTACCATCACCTTCCTTTCGTTGTCCATATCACTTTCAAATTCCAAAGATTTCATAAATTACCCTCCCATATTTTTTTTTTAAAAAAAAATTGATTGAAGATTTTTATTTTTTTTAGATCTTTTTAATTTCCAGACCCATATTTTTCCCTAACTGGTAACATTCATCCATCTGATCACCATCTGGCACGTAATTGACTTCATAGGTGTCCTGGACGTTGAATCCACATTTTTCCAGGGTTTCAGCCACTTTAACAGCACCTTTACCACTCCAGCCCTTAGAACCGAAAGTCATGGCTAACCGTTTTATACCAGTGCGTTGGAAGCTTAAACCTTCTAAATAGTATAAAAGATCTCCAACACTGGGGTATGGGCCGTTGAATATCGTTGGAACACCCACCAGCAAGGCTTTACTATCTAAGATGTCATTCACCATCTCACTACGTTCATCATCATGCAAGAAATACATAGCCACATCTACACCTTGGCTCATAAGCCCCTCAGCCAGAGCATGAGCCATCATACGAGTGGAATAATGCATGGTGTCATAAATAATGGTTGCTTTATCCTTACATTGGCCAGTGGCCCATTCACTGTAAGCAGTGATGATCTTCAATGGATCAGTCCAGATCTGACCATGAGAAGGTGCAATCATCTTAATTTTAGGGAGTAAACCAAGTTTTTCAACTTCTTCAAGCTTTTTAAGCACTAACATAGATGCAGGGGTTACTAGGTTAGCATAGAATTTCTGAGCAGAGTTCATTAACACATATTCCGGGATTTCATGATCATAACGTGCCTTGAAACAGAGGTGTTGGCCAAAAGCATCATTGGAAAACAGGATGCCCTCATCTGCCAGGAGGGTGAACATGCTATCTGGCCAGTGAAGCATTTTGGCATCTAAAAAGGCTAGAGTACGACCACCCACTTCTAGAGTGTCACCAGTTTTAACTGGACGGAAATCTGCATCAGCCAAAACAGGATAATGTTCTTTTAAACCATTTATCGCCACTTGACTGCAGTAGATGGGAGCATCAGGGAAGCGTTTGTGAATTTCAGAAAGAGCACCGCTATGGTCACGTTCAATATGGTTCTGGATTATGACATCAATTTTCAAATCTCTTCCCTCTTTTTGGAAAGCATCTTCAATCCTTCCCCACAATTGTCCAGAAGAACCAGGATAAGTGTTATCAATGATTGCTACTTCATCATCTCCAAACACTAAATAAGCATTGTAAGTTGTTCCTTTTAGAGTGTAACCATGATAACTGCGAATATCCCAGTCCATCACCCCAATCCAGTACACACCTTCACCAATCTTAACTGCATCTGCCTTCATAGAATACCTCCAAGTTACTAGCATTAAAAATCTTAGTGAATATTTAATCTAGCTTTCATATATTTTTTATTGCGAACTGTTCGATAATTATGAACATTTAATTAAAATAATCTATTAATCATCTTTTTTTTAGAAAATAAAGAAAATATTGGCGAAGATTAAGTGAAAAAATTCGTTAAATAACTAAAATGAAAATCATCTCTGTTCTAGCCATATTT
The DNA here is from genome assembly GCA_012838205.1 of Methanobacterium sp. NCBI lineage: Archaea > Methanobacteriati > Methanobacteriota > Methanobacteria > Methanobacteriales > Methanobacteriaceae > Methanobacterium > Methanobacterium sp. Next base: position 8,861 of record DUPR01000021.1, on the reverse strand, counting down.
CTTTTGAGGAGATTAAACCTAGTTAGGATTCAATTGAGAATGTCTATGTTCATCTGGTATTAGTCCACATTCACCACTATTTTATCTTAATGAATGTGTGCGGAAAAGACGATATGGGCCAAGTATTAACCCACACTCACCACTATTTTACCCACCCCCTAATTTTTAGGACAAAATCAACAGGGTCTGATAGAGGGGTTGGTAATATATATGAAAATCACAACCTTCAAATACCATCAACACCAACAATAATTGGGCTAGACTGGAGGGTCAGGGGTCCTCTGTAAGCGCACATCCCCTATATGGCGCAGTCGAAGTTCAAGGGGCGGCAGTTTGAATGGTTACTGGCCCAGGATCTCAGCGTAGAAACCTCGTCCTGCAGGATCAGTGGTGGCCGGGTTCTGGCTGGAGGGCCAGAGTAAACTGTCTTAACCAGGGGAACGGGTCAGGTCTGGAAAGAAGCAGCTCTACCTTGGACAGCTGATGCTTGTGGAACAACGGGGCGGAGTTGGGTTTCTGGATACCCAGCAACCAGGAGACCTGTCCACCCTTGAACCCGCCCACTTTCAAATTTTTAAAATGAGTTTTCTCAAACCATAATCAGGTATTATAACTATCCAAAAAATCAGTTATTAAAACATTATAAATAATCCACGAGTTTAAATAGTAGATTAGACAATGTTTTGATTACCACTTTTTTTAAAAAAGTGATGGAAAATAAAAACACATTTGCAGGGGTGGCCCAGCCCGGTACGGCGTGGGACTGCTAATCCCATGATCCTTCGGATCTCGCGGGTTCAAATCCCGTCCCCTGCGCTTACACTAACCGTTTATTTTTGTATTTGCCCAAGAACCATCTTCACAAATTCAATAGGCATAGACGAGCTTTCAGATATCTCTTCTACAGAAAGTCCCTGTGCAGCGAACCTTCTTACCACAAATTCCAGTGGCTCAGCAACTTCAACAATATATCCATCAGGATCAAAAAAACGCATCACCCTCTGTCCCCAGGGTTGTTCACGGATTTTATGAAGGAATTTGCAATTTAAAGATTCTAACGTTCTTTCTATTTCCTCTAAATCTTCACATTCAAAGTACAGTTCCATGAAATGTTTTTCAAAATCTGTCTGGATAGATGAAGTTTCACCTAAAAGCTCCTGGTAGTGCTGGACATCATGAATAGCAAAACCAGCTTTAAATGACACATTGGCACGGTGGTCGAGTTCTACTTCCTGATTCATGATTTCTTCATAGAATTTTCTGGATTCATCAATATCTTTCACAGTAATTAAGGAAGCTACATATTTAATTTTAATAATTACCACCTTCAAATGGTTCACATATTCATTTCAATTGTTTATCAATGATCATTTTTTTCATGGCATTTCCAAGTCTGCGCATACCTTCTATGATATCTTCCTCACAGCAGTTAGAGAAATTCAACCGCATTGTATTTACTTCAGGTTTTTCAGTGTAAAAAGCATCACCAGGAACAAAAACAACCTTTTCATCCATCGCATATTCGGCTAACTCCAGTGACGACATGCCTTCAGGCAGGGTGATCCACAGAAACATCCCTCCCTCTGGTTCGGTGTGTTTAACTTGGCTGGGCAGGAACTCTGCAATAGATTCAATCATCTGGTCTCGCTGCGACTTATACAGTCTTCTTATGTTCTGGATATGCTCATCAACATTGTTATCCCTAAGGTACTGGTAGACCACCCTTTGGGTGAAATAATTTGAGTGTAGGTCTGAAGCTTGTTTAACAGTAATCAGTTTATCCATAACCTCAGAAGGTGCCACAATCCAACCCATCCTCATACCCGGGGAAACAATCTTAGAGAAAGTACCAAAAAGTATAGAATCAGGTAATAGGGATTTGATGGGAAGAATATCATCACCCATGAATCTTATATCCCCATAGGGATTGTCCTCAACGAGAATGGTGTTATGTTCTTTAAGGATCTCTGCAACTTCTTCCCGTATTTTGCGAGAATAAGTTATTCCAGTGGGGTTTTGAAAGCTGGTGACAGCGTAGAAGAGTTTAAGATCTTCAGTACTTAGTAATTTTCCTAGGATATCAGTGTCAACCCCATCCTCCTGAAGAGGCACTGAATGAAATTTAGGTTCGAACAATCCAAAGGCCTGAATTGCTGCTAGATAAGTTGGTCTTTCCATAACCACCCCATCATCCCGATCTAGGAAGACTTTCCCCACCAAGTCCAAGCACTGCTGGGATCCATTGGTTATCATGATATCATCACTATCCACATTCAAACCCTGAGCACTGTATCGTTGGGCTATGAAATCCCTTAAAGGAGCATAACCTTCAGTTGTACTGTACTGAAGAACCTGCTTGCCTTCTTCATCCAATATCTTGGAAGTGGCCTTTTTCACTGCTTCAACAGGAAATGATAAAGGGTTGGGAAGTCCACCAGCAAAGGAAATAACATCAGGATCCTCAGTGACCTTCAAGATTTCCCTGACAAATGACCTTGGTATTTGATTTATACGACGGGCAAATGGGTAATTCATAAAAACTCCTCAAATAATATGTGTATTTCAAAAAATGATCATTCTAAATTATTTTTTACTACCATAGCTCTGCACATGTTTCCATGCATCATGATATTGTTCAAACCCGTTCTTACGGGTATAAATTGAAGCTTCTTTTCGATTGAACACTTCACGGTCTTTACCCACTGGACAAACTTTGATGCAGATACCACAGGGAGAATTATACTGTTTTCTAAGATGTTTACTACGTTTAGCACATTTAATCTTATTTATAGGTGGTGGAGTGTTTTTTCCAAGTGGATATTTTGATTCTATGGCTTTCACAGGACATTGAACTGCGCAAGAAAGGCAACGAGTACATAAGTCTTCACCAGGAATAGGGTCGCCTTTGGTTTTGGCAGTGGTAAATATGGATGTAAAACGCACCCTTGGCCCAAATTCAGGGGTTAGAAGAACATTGTTTAATCCAAAAGATCCTAAACCAGCCAGAAACGCGGCATGCTTATGGGAGAAAAACGCTAAAGGCCTTTTAATAAGCACGTCAATATCTCCGTAACCATCCCTCGGCAGATGAATTGAAGGATAACCTTTCCGGGTCAGATAATTAGCTATTTCATAGGCTTTTTCATCCAAAAGATTATTCACTGTTTGGTAAAGTTCATGATAATATATTGATGGTGCTGTTTCAACTATGGGGAGCGGCACTGGCAGTCCAATCACTATAACTGTCTGAACTTCAGGATAGATAGATTGGGGCCAGAATTCCCTGGGTATCCAACAGGAAAAATGTTGTGGTAACCCATTGGGGGGTTGTTCCCACCTTTCTTTAGGTGCAAAACCAACCATTGGTAATCCTAGCTTGTCACATTCATTCTTAATTTTTTCCTTAAGACTGGAGGCAGTTTCAGATTTCATAATATTTTTTTTAAAAAAACATTTCCCTAAATGTACTGCTATTTTATTATTTTATTGAATATATTGGGGGTAGGATGCATAAGATTATGGGGGTTATATTGTATTCTAGGATAGTATCCTGATTTCTGTATATCCTTTTAACCATTTGAGTACTTCGAACCATACTACACTGAGAGTGCCAGCTGCGATGCACAGTATGATATCACCAAGACCCAATGGGTAGAATCTGAAAAGTTGTTGTAATGGGGGAAAATAGATCACCAGTCCCAAAAACACCAGTGCACCACTTAAAACCCACCAAAGTGCCTTATTAGGGGTTTTCATTGTCTGGAATATGGTGTTAGACCAAGAACGATTGGTTAAAATTAAGGATAAGTTGGCAATGATCAGGGTGGTGAAGCTAACAGTCCGGGCCAGATCATCTCCCCTACTCATGGTAATGATATAAACTGCTAAAACTATGAAAAAAACAATTATTCCCTGTAAAATGCCCATTCCAATAGTTCCTTTGTTAAATAATGCTTCATCTGGATTCCGGGGAGGTCGCATCATAACATTTTTCTCGGCAGGTTCAGCTTCAAACACCACAGTACAAGAGGGGTCGATGATAAGTTCCATGAACACAATTTGCACTGGGAAAAGAACCAATGGCCATTGGAATAACACTGGGAAAAAAGACATTCCTATAATGGGAACATGCACTGCAAAGATATAGGCACTGGCCTTTTTCAGGTTATCATATATTCGTCGACCCATCTTCACTGCAGATACTATAGATGAAAAATCATCCTCCAACAAAACCAGTGATGATGATTCCCTGGCAACATCAGTTCCCCTACCACCCATACTTATACCGATCTGGGCGGACTTGAGGGCTGGTGCATCGTTTACTCCATCCCCAGTCATGGAAACAACTTCCCCGTTAGATTTGAGAGCCTCAACCAAACGCAACTTCATCTCTGGAACCATCCGAGCAAAGATGTTAACATCCCTAACCCTTTCTTGAAGGGTCAAATCATCCAATTCTTCCAATTCAGAGCCAGTGATAACTTTTTCTGGTTCTTTGAGCCCTATCTTCCGTGCTATATTTTTGGCTGTGCCTGGGTAATCTCCAGTTATCATCACCACCCTGATCCCTGCCTGGTAACATTCCTCAACTGCTTGTGGAACTTCTCCACGAACAGGATCCTCAAATCCAACCAGTCCCATAAACTTAAAATTAAAGTCATGTTGTTTACCTGGAAGATCTGCTTTTTTAAAGTAAGCTCTGGCCACACCAATAATTCTTAAACCTTCGCTGGCCATTAAAGAAATATTATGGTCTAAATGGTTTAGTTCATCATGATTCATATGACAAAGATCTGCAACAGCCTCAGGCGCACCTTTTGCAGCTATTATATAGTGTTCGTCCTTTGTAGATTGCCAGACATGGGACATGGCCAACAGTTCCTGAGAAAGAGGGTATTCATGTACCAACTGCCAGTCTTCATGCAAATGTTCTGTTTTTTTAAGGGTTTTATTTCCTAATTCTTTAAGAGATTTCTCCATAGGATCAAAAGGATCTCTTTGACTGGCCAGAATACCAAATTCAATGAGTTCGTGGAATTTTTCAGGCAAATCATCGTTTTTATCAGGATTTATATCAAAAAAATCATTCCCACTCATTATCATGGGCACTGACATTTTGTTAAGGGTTAAAGTGCCAGTTTTATCTACACAAAGCACAGTGGTTGATCCTAAGGCTTGTATGGCATGGGAACGTCTGGTTAGAATGTTTTTCTGAGATAGTCTCCAAGCTCCCAATGCCAGGAAGATGGTTAACACCACTGGAAACTCTTCCGGGAGGATGGCCATAGCCAGGGTTATACCTGCCAGAAAACCATTTATCCAGTCCATACGGGTAATTCCGTAGATGACAACTACCGCAGCACACAACACAACACCTACCAGTGCAAAATCTCGCACCAAGGTTCGAATTTCTTTCTGTAATGATGTGTCTTCTGTTTCCAGAGTTTGGAGGCGTTTTCCGATACGACCCATCTCAGTGTTAAGGCCAGTGTAGACCACTTGAGCCACACCGTGTCCCTGTACCACCAGTGTTCCAGAGTATACAGAGGGCAGACCATCACCACCAGGGGGATGCATATCCATAACCCCTCCACATTGTACTTTTCGCACAGGAACTGACTCTCCGGTTAGTAGGGATTCATTGAGGAGGAGGTTACTGCAAGACAGGATGATTGCGTCTGCTGGAACTCGGTCACCTTCCTTGAGCATGATCACATCATCAGTAACCACTTCTCTACCTGCAATACGCATCTGTTTCCCGTCACGTATGACCCGAGCCCGAGGACTGGATAAGTCTCGCAGAGCTTCCAAAGTGTTTTCTGTTTTTCGTTCCTGGTAGAAAGTGATACCCATAATAACAAAAACAAAACCCAGAAGCATGAGTGCTTCTTGAAGATCTCCTAAAAACAAGTAAATAGTGCCACAAGCTATTAAAAGGAGGAACATGGGTTCGCGAATTACTTCTAGGACAATGGTAAAAAATGATCTCTTATCAGCTGAGGGAAGTTCATTGTATCCTTCTTTTTTAATTTTTAATGAAACTTCTTCCTGGGAAAGTCCCTGGGCGATTTCCAGATCAAACTCATCTGCCAAAATACATTACCTCCTACAATGTGAAAATTATTCAGCGTCACGTTTATTTACATATAAAGAGGAGTACATATATCTTTTTCCATTAAAAAAAGTGTTAGGATGTCCTAATTAACTAAATAGAATGTTAGGATCATCTAATTTTTTTGGGTTGGCTTGTATTGAATACCAAAAAATAGGGTAAGAATTAGTTATGTTTATTGTTGTTGGGTGGTAGAAGTTTTAAGTAGTCCTATAAATCCAGAGATTCCAGTCTGTCCATAGCTTTTTCTAAATCTTGGTATGATGCAGCATAAGAAATCCTGAAATGTCTGTCCCCATACTTACCAAAGGAATTTCCAGGAACCAGCACAACATCTTTTTTAAGGGCTTCTAGAACCAGTTTTTCCGGATTTTCAATGGATGGGAAGACATAGAATGCTCCCTGTGGCTGATTGCACTTTATTCCCATGTCACGAAGTCTTTCTAATACCAGATTTCTTCTTCTTTCAAATTCACCAACCATCTTAAAAACTTCATCCTGAGGACCTTCAAGGGCTGCCAATGCGGCTTTCTGGGAGAGGGATGTGGCACAAGTAACAGTGTACTGATGTACTTTTAAGATTTCTTCAGTTAATTCAGGAGGTGCAGCCAGATATCCGATACGGAAGCCAGTCATGGCATAAGTCTTGGAGAATCCATTAATGGTGATTACGTTATCTGAGTAACGAGCTGGACTGTAATGCTTCTTTCCATAGATGATTTTTTCATATATCTCATCGGAGATAAGAATAAGATTATGGTCATCAGCAATATCAGCCAAACCCTTAACATCATCCTTTTTTAGGACACCACCAGTAGGGTTGCCTGGTGAATTCATTATAATGGCTTTTGTATAGGGAGTTATCAGTTCAAGCACGTCTTCTGGCATCATCCGGAAATCGTTCTCATCTTGAAGATGGACTGGGACTGATTTTCCTCCAGATATTTTCACACAAGCATCATAAGCTACAAAGCCAGGATCAGGGATGATTACTTCATCTTTTTCCTCTATCAGTGCATTGGTACTGGAATATAATGCTCCACTGGCACCAGTAGTAACAATTATTGATTCCGGAGAGGTTTCGATGCGGTTTTCATTTTCTAATTTATGGGATATGGCTTCACGTAGTTCAATTATCCCCATGTTTCCAGTGTAATGGGTGAAACCTTCATCAAGTGCTTCTTTAACTGCTTCCCTGATATGGAGTGGGGTGTTAAAGTCCGGTTCCCCTAGTGCCAGGTTTATTGAGTTTTCTCCCACCATATCAAACATTTTTCGTATTCCGGATAGATCAATGGAATCTACTCGTTTAGCTGGCTTCATAAAACATCACTTTTTATTTTAATATGGTTTATCTACGGTATTTTAAATTGAATATTTTGTTTAAAAAATATGAATAATTATATTAGTAGATTTATTTAATTAGTTAATTAATAAATAAGTAATTACTTAATTTAATGTAATCACATTTCAATTGGTGGAGAATATTTTGTTAATCCGGCAAATAAAGGGTCGAAAGGATTTGTTTCTTGCTTTAGGTTTGTATTTATTATTTGCGTTGATCTTGTTTTCAAATTACAAGTACATCATCAACTCGGATGGTATTTCTTATATTAGTATTGCCCGGAATTATATTAATGGTCATTTATTTTATGCTATTAATGGTTATTGGAGTCCTTTATATTCATGGCTTTTAATTCCTTTCATATCTTTTTTACCTGGAAATTTAGGGAATATATTTGCCACAAAGGTTTTTGCTATTATCATAGGCCTATTTACACTGGTGGCAATTTATTTGATTATTGATAAACTAAATTTCAATAATTTTTTAAAATCTATTTTTTTATTGACAATAATCCCATACATGATTCTTTTCACTTTTAACTTCATTACACCCGATTTATTGGTGGTTTGTATATTATTACTTTATTTGAACTTTTTAATGGATGAAAAATATCGGCAAAATAAACATATGGGATTTTTTATAGGATTTTTAGCTTCCATTGCTTTTCTAGCAAAAAGTTATTGTTTTTTCTTTTTATTAATCCATTTCTTTTTATCAAACCTTTTTTACATCAAAAAATATTCCCAAGATAGATCTGTCATTAAAAAGAATTTATTCTTGGGATTGTCAGTTTTTTTAGTTATTAGCAGTGTTTGGGTGGGAATTATAAGTGAAAAATATGATGTAATCACCATCAGCACATCCGGATCCTATAATTATGCATTAGTTGGACCTGAATCCAATTCCAATCATCATGTAATGTTTTATCAAGGATTAATTGCACCACCTAATGAATTTGCGGTAAGTTCATGGGAGGATCCTAGTTATTTTCAAATAAAAAAATGGAGTCCACTAGACTCAACACAAAATTTTATCCATCAAATCAGGATAATTTTTAACAATATTCATGATATAATTTTGTTTTCGCTTCTTCTATTGTTTATTCCAATATTGGCTGTTTTTTTGGCATTATTTATATTATTTAAATCAGATGATAAATCAATTAAACACAATATAATCTTTATTTTAGGAACTATGGTTCTATATACTGGGGGATATATTTTAATATTAGTAGAAGATAGATATTTATGGTTTGTTTTAATTTTGTCTTTCATATTAGGTTTTTATTCATTAAACTTACTGCATCTTAAAAAATATATTTCAACTAATTTCTTTAGAATAGCAGCGATTTTAATTATGGTGTCAACCACTTTTTTCCCAATATATTATCTTAACGGTGATTTT
>DUPR01000020.1 GCA_012838205.1 Methanobacterium sp. | reverse complement strand
CCCTGAGCCATCATTGCCTTTGCAACTTTAAGAAATCCTGCAATATTAGCTCCTACCACATAGTTGCCCTCACATCCATATTCTTTAGCAATTTCATCAATATTTCTATATATTTCAACCATGTTTCTTTTTAATCGTAAATCAACCTCATCAAATGACCAGTGCATATTTGAGCTTCTTTGTGCCATTTCCAGTACACTGGTTGTAACTCCCCCTGCATTAGCTGCTTTTCCTGGTAAGAAAATTAATCCTGATTTTAAGAATAATTCGGTAGCTTCAGGGGTTGAAGGCTTGTTTGCTCCTTCTGCAACATACTTAACTCCATTATTAATAAGTTTTCTTGCTGAATCTCCATCTAACTCGTTTTGAGTAGCGCAGGGGAGAGCTATATCACATTTTATATTCCAAATACCTGTACTTCCTTCAGTATAAACTGTATCAGGAAAATCTCTTAAGTATTCCTTGACAGGTTTTCTTTCTTCTTCTTTGATAATTTTTACAAATGGGATGGATATTCCATTCTCATCATGAATGTAACCTCTTGAGTCAGACATGGCAATAACTTTTGCTCCAAGTTGTATAGCTTTTTCAGCTGCATATATGGCCACATTTCCTGAACCAGAAACTATTATCTTTTTACCTTCCAAAACTTCTCCTCTTGCTCTTAAAGCTTCTTCCAATATATAAATAAGGCCATAACCTGTAGCTTCTTTTCTTACATGAGATCCACCATATTCTATTCCACTTCCGGTTAATACGCAAGTATGCCTTTTTGTAATTCTATTGTAATGCCCAAATAGGTAACCCACTTCTCTTGAACCCACACCAATATCCCCAGCAGGAACATCAATATCAGGCCCTATATAATTTCTAAGTTCAGTCATGAAACTCTGGCAGAATCTCATAACCTCAGCATCAGATTTGCCTTTTGGATTAAAATCACTTCCACCCTTTGCACCGCCAATCGACATGCTTGTTAGGCTGTTTTTTAATATCTGTTCTAATCCTAATAATTTAAGAATCGATAAATTAACTGACTCATGAAAACGTAGCCCTCCTTTATATGGGCCAAGTGCACTGTTGAACTGCACACGAAAACCTCGATTCACTTGTACTTCACCATTATCATCAACCCATGGTACCCGGAACATCACCACTCTTTCCGGTTCTAGGAATCTTTCCAAAATCTTTGCTTCCTGAAATTCAGGATGCCTTTCAAACACCACATCTAGACATCTTAAAATCTCAGTCGCAGTCTGTATGAACTCTGGTTCATAGGGATTTTTTCTCTCAAGCTCTTCTAAAACATCATCTACGTATGTCATATCCTCATCTCCTAATTTTCAGATGACAAAATCAATATTATGCCTCTAATAAAAAAATTAAACATTTTGTCAACCATAAAATCCAAACTTTAAGGGTTATTCCTAATTTTAATACCCTTTATTTTCATTTACCTTTACTAAAATCATCAGAAGATAAATTTTTTTATTTTTTTCTTCAGGTACATAATCTGCTACTATTTAATAATCTATAGATTATTCATACTTAATAAGGATTAACCTAATTTTAAATGTTCTTTCTGAGGTTCATACACAATGCTCTTACTTTTCACTATTCTCAATATTGCATCAGCTTCATCCGCACCGGACTTAAAAAAATATATTTATACAATATATTATTAATTTAGATAAAAGTAATATTGATAGTGGGTGAATTATGGAAGTTTCCGTGCAAGTTAAAGCAACCTTTTTTTTATATACACATCTATCTTGGCAAGTGTCGCACTAGAAATTGAACGAAAATGAGAGTTTGAGAGTTTTTAAACGAGTTTTCAAAAGGGAATATAAGTCTTTTAGTTCTACTGATATGGTTTAATATTTCTCCGTCTTATCATGTGGGCATATATAATCTCAAAAAACAGTTTATTCATAACGTCAAGGATAAAGTCTTCGTGCTTGATTATGTGTTTTAACCCTAACACATTTCTAAGCCTCTGAGTCTCAGAATCTATGTTATTTGTTATTTTCCCCACATTTTGTGTATTATCCAATAAATAATAGTCCCAAAAACATAAAATAATACATCAATAGGGTCGGAAACACTTGTAGGTTTGGCAAAAACTATTAAATACTCCCATACAATGGAAACTAATAAAATAAATATTATTAAATATTTAAGAGAATAAATTTTTTTGTTATAAATTGAAAGGAGCAAGTTAATATAAGAAAAAAGTAAAAGAGGGGCTAATAAATCATCAAAATAAGAGGAAAAAAAGTAGTGCAAGCAATAATTATCAATATTAAGTAGAAAGAACCGGTTCAACAGATGTAGAAAAACGGAAATGATGAAAATCGAACAATTTTCAAATCTTTGAGATTTTTTCAGTAAATTATACATTTAACACGTAAAATATGATATTATAAGAGAAAATTGTAAGCGATGCATCTTATTAAACCTGTTAGAGATTAACTGATGAATTTAACCACAATAAGCCAAAATAAGAACACCGAGAACAATTCCACAGGCAATAACAATAATCATCATACAGGGATTTGACATTGGGTTTTCATCACTCACTAAAACACATCCTATAAATATATGATATTATTATAATATCCCTGTTCAATAATTATATACTTTTCCATAATCAAAAAAAGTTATGGGCAATAAAAATGTTAGCATTGGGTAATGGTTTATGTTTAGTGATTTAATTCGAAGGTTGAAACTCTGCCATCAAATTCCTGAAAGATCTTTCTATTTTAAAACTAAGCAATTCCCAGTTTGTGCCAGATGCACTGGTCTAGCAATAGGTTCTTTGTCAGCTGTTTTTTTACTATTTCATGATATCCAATATTCATTCAATTTATTCTGTTTTTCAGTTTTAATAATGATCCCTACTTTGATTGACGGTTACACACAATCAATTGGTTTAAGAAAAAGTAATAACTTCTTAAGATTCTTTTCAGGTTTGATTGGTGGGGTGGGGATGGTATTATTTATTATTATAATTTTTAAGCTATTTATTGGGATGTAGTGTAAGTTATCCTCTTTAAAAATATCATCTTACAAGTAGTTCTACTCGATAATTTAACTATAAATAAAAAATTAACAAGAAATAATAAAAAAAATCGCTGCCAACAAAAAAAAATGGACAGTTACATGTAAAACAAGAAAAACTGTTGGTGGCCTATACCATGTGCATATACGCTGAAAAGAATTAATAATTTTTTTATATTCTAATGAAATCTTAAGATTCCCCTATCAAAAATCACCATGAGTTCATCATGAATCCACCCCAAATAAACTTCTAGATTGAGATATTCTTGCACTTTAGAGCCAACCTATTTTCTTTCTGTTGAGAACAGCTGCTTTCAATAAAATAATACTTCATAGAACAAATTTTTTAACTCCATCCGTCATGAATTCTAATATTAAGTAATGCATTTTTTTCAGTTGACCCATATATTTTATTTTTCCTTTTCTTTCATAATTTCTTTTAATTCTTGTATTTCTGATTGTAAATTAGTTATAAGACATCTTAATTTTTCGATTTCAGTATCGCTCTCTTTTTGGATCTCTCTTTCCATCCCTTCAACATAATAGTAAGCAATTGAAGCCGTGAGCATACCAAAGAAAATTAGTCCAATAAGCATCATGAACATGCTCACTAATCTCCCAGCAGCAGTTTTGGGTACAATATCCTCTGAACCCAGTGTGGCTACTGTTGGCATCACATACCAAAAAGCATCCCATAAAGATTGAACACTGCTATTTGAATCTCCTTCTATTAAGAAGAAGATTATTGTACCCGCAAAAATTGTGAAAATTAGAATACCCAGACTTAAATGAAGATTAGTGTCTTTAATAAATTCACCGAAATGTTTTAAACTCTTCCTTGCTAATGCAATTATTCTCAGTAATCGTATGTAACGGAAAAACCTAACAAATCTAAACACCCTTAAGAAAAAGACATTGTAAGCAACAAAATCAAGGGGAATCATTGCAACAATATCATACCAATGACGAATAATATAAAGTTTTTTATTAGACTTTCTGCGAAGTCTGAACAAAAATTCCACAAAAAGAACACCACAAACGAACAAATCAAAATAAATAACATAAAAAACAATTACAGGGTCAATATTATAAAAAGTGATTAATAAAAGCATAAAAGTGTCTATGACAATTAAAACTATGATTACAGCATCAACTATTGGATGAATATCTTTTTTCTCCATTTTCATCAAGTTATTATTTTATAAATTTTGGGTATGCTAAAGTAAAAATATGAATATGAAACTACAATTATATATTGTTTATTAAACCCAATATTCAGATTCAATAAATCTAACATTTCGTGTAAAAAAAAGAATACTTTATCACAGTAAAAAGAAATTGTTCACTTTGGAAAAATAATTAAAATGGTTTCATACTGCTTATAAACCCATATCATCTCAACTCCAGACTTTCAACTGATATCAAGCCTTAATCATCTTTATTCAGAAAATGAGCAATTCCTACTCTTATCTATCTTTTTTAATTTAAAAATCCATACTAATTTTTATCTTCTTTTTTACATATTCCATGATTATATTGCTTTAAATCCATGTAAAATCCCTAGGGGACGTGTAACTCCATTTTAGATTGCGTTTTTCGAGGTATTCTTTAGATCGGTGTTTACGTTTAGTATTGTAATCTAAATCAACAAACGTTGCATCAACAATAAATGTTCGTCTTTCCACATCTTTTAATTGGTTTAGTTTGCATTAATATGCTGTTTGTGATTTTAACGAATGTATCAAGATGGAATCGCGAGATGAATTCTGAAATTTGAAGTGCACTGGCACTTCATTGATTTGGAAGTATTTCTGCAACTTTTTATCTCTTTTAAGCTCAGGTGCTACAAATTCAATGGTTGTATTGAAAAAAATAGCAGTAAATAGTATTTTAATTGATAAAATTATCGTATTGGTGTTTTTAACACTTTTAGAAGCAATTATGGTTTTTGATTTTCGAGAATTGCTGAACGATTTCAGCAAACTCACAACGAATGGATGTGAGAACTGATAATTTTAAATATTTTCTCTAACAAGATATATTTCAAGTCTTCTTTGCTGTAATTTAAGTGATGCTTCATTATTGTCACCAAACAAATATATGTAAGTACTTCTACATAATTTTAACGGTTTAGAAGCCCAAAAATTCTTATAATGTTAAAATTAAAATGTATTTTACGTAATTAATTGTCAAATAGTTAATAAAATATGAAAAACAAGAAGAAAAATCCTTCCCTGAAAGAAGAAAAATCTAAGACTCTAAACTCGTTAATTGAAATTATAACTTGGGTTTGAAAGAAAAATAATGTAGGATTCATGATTTTAAGCGATTATATACGTTTAGGATATGAAAAAGCAGTTGTAAACCAGGAATTATCCAAAAAAAATATAATGGTTGTGAGAAATCTAGGTACGCTTAGAAAACAATTTCTAATAGACAGTGATTGTAAATGTCTATGTCTTTAAGGTAGATGTGAATTTCATGAATTTGCGATAATTTATATAATCTTCCATACGATCTGCTATTATTGGGAGGTAATATAGATGAATGAAACTAAATATTGTTCAAATTGTGGTGCTCAAATTGATGCTAAAGCAGAAATATGTCCTAAATGTGGGGTTAGGCAACATTATGTACCATTTCATCCAGCACAAAGTCATGAAATTAAAAGTCCAGGTTTAGCTGCAGTGCTTTCTGCTTTATGGGTTGGTTTAGGACAAATTTACAATGGAGAAATAGGAAAAGGGTTAGGCCTAATGGTAGCATACATCATATCTGCTTTATTAATTTTGGTCTTAATAGGGATTATTACTACACCTATTCTCTGGATTTATGGAATATATGATGCTTATGACACTGCAAAGAAAATCAATACTGGTGAGATTGTGGTATAATACACAATCATTTTTTTAAGTGAGTAAAGTTTCATGAAATGTTAAAAAAAGATTGCCAATAAATATTATTTAGAAATTAATGATATTCTGTTTCATAAACAAAGGAAATTCCTATTGAAAAAATTCTTTGCTAAAAAAAGTAAAAATAGGGGTTTTTTATGGTTGCAAGTATTTTTTTTGTTTTCGTGTTTTTGTAAGGTTTCTCCTTGAGTTACAGAATGATTTCCAATTAATGTATAAGATGTAGTGTGAAACTATTAAAAGTTAAAAAAAATAGAGTGTTTTCTCTATTAGGGGAATATTTGTCAAACTTGAGTAATATTAACCTAAAATTTCCCCGGAAAACTTGTTAAATCCTATAATATCAATAAACCGGCCTAATCTTTTTCCTGTGCCATTCTTCTTATAATAATCCAGTATCTTCCCAACATACTCAATAACTTGGTCATCAGACAGATCCTTTATTAATAAATCACCTTTCCTGACTTGTAGTCCGCAAGTTCCACCCACTAAGAGATTCCAACCTTTAGGAGTTCCAATAAGACCAATATCTCGAACTGCAGATTCAGCACAACAACTAGTGCAACCGGAAAGTGAAATTTTAACCTTTCTAGGTGTTGGCATCCTACGAAAAGTCTCATCAATACGTAAACCAAGTTCAACAGTGTTTTGATACCCTTTCTTGCATGCAGTGTTGCCAGTGCAAAACTTAACCGCCCTAACACATTTTCCAGTATGACCCCCTGGCTCCATACCCAAATCATTCCAAACATTATCAATATCTGCCTCTTTAACCCCAAATAATGCGATATTATGCTCTGAAGTCATTTTAATAAATTCAACCTGGTATTTCTCTACAACATCAGCGATCTTGCGTAGAGTAGTAGGATCCACCAGACCTCCAGGGATATATGGAATTATAGTATAAGTTTCCATATCTTTTTGAACTGCTGCTCCCTTTTCAGGTATATTTTCTTTTTTAACTCCCATCTAACCACCATCCATTCCGTATAAAAAAAAATGGTTCACGAATTTTTTTTTCATAAAAAAAAACTCTTCCACCCAAAGGCTTTTAATCTCCTTTTCCCCTATTCTATTACTAGATTTTATGCTTCTTATAATATATATCTCTTAAATTAAAAAAATTCAAAAATAAACCGATATATTAATTATTCCGAACATAAAATAAATCATAGATTCTGATGCTGATGAAAAAGAAATTTAAGAGATAATTAAAATGACGGATCATAAAACTTCAATAGGTAAAATTAGTGGAAAATTAATGCTAAAGTTTCTTTTTTTCATAGCCGTAGTACTGGTTGTGATCTTTATCTCTGCAGGCCGCCTTGACTACTGGCAGGGATGGGCCTATGTTGGGTTGAACCTTGTTTTTCTCATTTTTGCCTACTTCACATTATCTTCTGATCTTATCCAGGA
Source organism: Methanobacterium sp. (assembly GCA_012838205.1). Taxonomy (NCBI): domain Archaea; kingdom Methanobacteriati; phylum Methanobacteriota; class Methanobacteria; order Methanobacteriales; family Methanobacteriaceae; genus Methanobacterium; species Methanobacterium sp. The sequence continues at coordinate 6,013 of DUPR01000020.1, read as the reverse complement.
AAGGATGGAACCTGAAAAGGGTGTTGAAAAATGGGATAAATACATCCAAAAGGTTTCCATACCAGTATTCCTGGCCATTCTAATAATATCTGCCCTGGATGGGGGGCGTTTTTATTGGTATCCCCAAATTCCTTTATATATAACAATCATCGGCATGTTCCTCTACACCCTTGGACAGATAATCATCCTATGGGCTAAGATGGTGAACAAATACTTCTCAGCCGTGGTCCGCATCCAGACCGACCGGGGACATACAGTATGCAAAGAAGGACCCTACAGCTTCATAAGACATCCCGGATATCTGGGTGGATTGATATATTCAGTTGCCACACCATTAGTCCTCGGCTCATTTTGGGGTTTAATTCCAGTAGCCATTTCCTTGATACTACTTTTCATACGCACATATCTAGAAGATAAAACTCTCCAGAAAGAATTGGATGGATATGTTGAATATACTAAAGAAGTAAGATATAGAATATTTCCACATATTTGGTAACTAATATCAAAAGGTTATGGGCCTTGAATATAATATTGAAGAAAAAGTATGGTTCTAGAATTCTTTTTAGAGGATCTGTTCAAATTTAGTAACCATATGGTAGTGGAAGGAACTATAAAACCTGATCTATTACCCCTAATATATTGAAACCTAATGTATAATATAAAAAAAATACCTCAAATATAATAACATGAATCAAAATTCACAAACTTCAATTTTTCATGACAAATTCCATGGCACAATCCTTGGTTTGGCAGTGGGTGATGCCTTGGGAATGCCCCTGGAGTTCAAGGATCCTGGTAGCTTCCAACCAGTAAATGATATGACTGGTGGAGGACCTTTCAATCTTAACCCGGGAATGTGGACTGATGATACCTCCCTTGCCCTTTGCCTGACAGAAAGCCTCATTGAAACTGGAAAATTCGATCCTGCGGATCAGTTGCAGAGATATTCACGCTGGTATAATGATGGACACCTCTCAGTGACTGGTGAATGTTTTGACATAGGCAACACCACCCATGAGGCCTTGATGAATTTCTGGGACACTGGCAAACCTTACCCTGGACCAGACCATGAACACTCAGCCGGTAATGGTTCCCTCATGCGCCTGGCACCTGTGCCATTATTTTTTTTAGGGGATCCTCTCCGTGCAATTGAATGCTCTGGTATGAGCAGCCGAACCACCCACAACCATCCCTTAGCTGTGGATGCCTGCCGTTACTATGGTGGACTTATCCATGGTGCAGTAACCGGGAAAAGCAAAGATGAACTATTATCACCAAGATACTCCCCAGTTGAGGGATACTGGACAGAACACCCTCTAGAACCTGAAATTGACCAAGTGGCTTGTGGTTCCTTCAAGGAAAAAGAACCCCCTGAAATAAGGGGGAGAGGATACGTGGTCAAGTCCATGGAAGCAGCCCTATGGGCATTTCACAACAGTGAAAACTTCCAGGATGGATGCCTGTTAGCAGTGAACTTAGGTGAAGATGCAGACACCACTGGAGCAATATATGGCCAGCTGGCAGGAGCCTATTATGGTAAAAAAAAGATTCACCAACAATGGATTGATAAATTAGCCAAGTTGAATCTGATTGATTCATTGATTGAAAGATTATGGGAAGTTACAATCCCAACACTTTGATTTAAGCATTTATTAAATAATTTTTAACATAAAAAACATCTTTTTGTGCTATTTTTCACATTAATTGGGGTTTAAAATTAAATATATGTGATTAAAATTTATTAATACCTTGATCAACTGTAAATTTCTGGAATTTATTTAATTATGGTATGTAAATATTGTTGGAGGTATAAAATGGGTATTTTTAGCAGTTTTATTCAAAATGGGGATAACTGGTACAACAGAGCTACATTTTGTTTAGATGCTGGAAATTACCAGGAAGCCATTGCGTACTATAAAAGAGCAGTTTGGAATAATCCACAGGATGTTAATGCTTGGGTATATATGGGCTTGGCTTTCTATAAAATTGGAAATCTTATAGAAGCTATAAACTGTTTCAACCACACTATAGCCCTAGATCCTGGATGTGTTCATGCAATCTACAACAAAGCTACTGTGCTGGTAGAGCTAGGAGAATTGGAAGAGGCAATAAAACTATATGATGAAGCTCTAAAGTTGGATCCATACTTTTCCAAAGCCAAATTAAACAAAAATAAGGCTCTTAAACTCTTAAATCAGGACAAATAACATTCTAAAAAAAACCAGTGTTTTAGATATCAAGGAAAATGCTTTAGATATCAAAAAAAGGGCTTTAGATATCAAAGAAAATATTCCAGTAGTATCCTATTATTTTTAGATGAGATTATTCTATAAACCCTGGGACTTGAGCAAGTTGGTGTTAAGCTTAAGCTTGGTTCTTATTAGTTATTAATGGATTTTTTCTCCTATAAATTAAGATTTAATACCCTGTAAAATATCAGTAGATCAAATTTATTGGATGATTTTGTGACCTGACTTATAATAAAAATCTGCTTGCAAACACCAATGAAGTAGATTACATTGTTTCCGGTGAATCTAGTCCTGTGGGATATTCTGAATTACATTATAAGTCTAAAAATCCTTTAAGATTGATGATAACACTACTTATAACCTTCCACTGTTCCTAATTTCAGTTTTAATATTTTTCTATAATTATTTATCGTTTTATGTCAGTTAAATAAAAAAAAAGTAGACTGTTCATTAATATAGACTGTTCATTAATCTAATTGATAAAAAAATAACACTAACCCTCCCCCCCATGGGACACTGCTTATTTTTATTACTTATTTTATTAAATTCAGTTTTCAATGCATTTTAATAAGCAATGATCAGCTGGCCGAGGCCTACTATGGGAAGAGGGGAATGTTCCCAAAGATTAGTTTGAATATTATACCCACCACTATGGCTATGGTGATGCTGGCGAAAGTTCCCAGCAGATAGTATTCTGCGAAGTCCCGGTCATTTAACTCACTGAACCGGGCAATGGACTTGGCAGCGAAGATAATGGAGATAGCAGCGTACTGGTCTGTCATGACCAGGGTGAAAACCAGGATTCTTTCAAAAACACCGATCAGTGCCCCGGCCCCTTTAATTCCACTACTTTCAATGTTGGCGCTGTAGGGTTTCAGGAATATTTTTATGGCCACTCCCATAACTGCCACCAGAGTATATCCCAAAAATAGAATTAGCAGTGTTAAAAGCATTTACATCCTAACCATATTATTTTAAAATGATTATTATGAATCCCATCATTTGTGAATCCCATCATGATCAAAAACTATTTTGAACTATAAAAAGTTCAATCATGATTTTGAACCTATTTTGGATCAATTATTGTGTGTTGTATTTTCTTTAACTGTTTACGTGCAACACCTTCACTATATTTCACCAGAGAATATTTACCAGTCTCTAAGGTCTTATAGATATTCCGGGAGCCTGTTTCAAACTTCACAGCCGCCTGTTTAATGGTCTGAGGGTTTTCACCTTTCTCCCGGTAGTATAGTATGATATTGGCTTGTCTATCAGTCCAGGACCATACTATTTCAAATAGTAGGTTTAAGATGCACTCCGCCACATCCACATCACCCTCAACACCATTTTCCATCACTATCCATCTTTTCTTCTTTTTAGCAGTGCGCAGTGCATCTGCAGAGAGGTGGAATGCTTCCCCATCTATTTCCTGGACAAATTCACTGAGACTGGTGGATATACTACCCATCCCAACCCCTAGATAGAATGGATTGCCTATGCGACTATAAAGGGCGAAGTAGAGGTCGACCAGAATATCAAGCCGGGATATCATTCCCTGAAAACTGTCCCCACCAGTTATCATGAAATCTGTTACCAGATAATTCTTGAATCTGGAATTAACATAGTTTATTGCCTCTTTCAGTTTTTCCTGTGAGAGGTTACGGTCTAGCATTTTTTTGGATGATTTGAGATCACCGGTTAAAACAATATACACGCTATCAACCTGGCCTGTTATACCCGATTTAATACGTTAAAATTTAATTCTGTGTATTAAAATTTAATGTCTTTTTAACATATATAGATATAGATTTTATTGTCTGTGAATCTATAATTAAAAGAAGATATAATCTTTGTTGTTGTATTAATACAAAAAATATTTCAGAATAAAAAAAATGGGGAAAAGGGAATATTTGATCTTTTATTTGTGTTTTTCGGCGGGTTATGAATCCTCCCAGCACCAGCAGTAAAGCTAAAACCAGCCCGAAGATCGGTGTGGGCTGCGTTCCACACATCATAGGTAAGATTGGTTATTTTACCCAGTGTGGTAAGGTCGTGTTCATTAAATGTGGCTCCATTTTCCAGTCTTATGATGTCACTGGTTTGGGCATTATTTATAGATCCTGTATACTAACGTCATTTTGATATACCACCACACCACCCCTTATTAACCAGAATAACACTCTAAAACTTTTTAATATCCTAAGGATTCCACCGTGAAAAATTAGATTATTGCTGCAGTGTATATTCAAAGATGATCCCAATAATTGTATAGATCAATAACATATTGTATTGATTTTTATTAGTTGAATGTTGAGGAATATTCTTTATATGGAACTATTTTGTCAATTTAAAACAAGTGCTTTAATTAATAATCGAACTGGCAACAATCATCAACCAATATTTTAAAAAGAATTTATAATCATTGTAAAAAAGGAAAAAAATGATTAACAGCCTTATTCTATCCACACTAAGTAGGAGGTAACAGTATTTATATAAACATAAGTTATAATGAAAAACTATAGTAATTGATAAATTATATATTCCATATGGATAATTCTAAGTTAGATGGGAATGGTATTTTTATCCAATTAGGTGGCTAAAGTAAACAAGCTGGATTTAATGATTTGGTGGGTGGACTATGACGTTAACTGATTTTGATCAGAGATTGGAAAGGTTAGATTTTATCAAAACAGGATTTGATTTGCTGGTTCTTTATTTATTCATAGCAAACACTCCTGAAACACCTCCTGAGATAAGGGATGGAATCGACCAGTTAATTAGGGATTATTTAACTGAAACCGAAACTACCATGCGGGAGATATGGGACAACAATAAGGATAATGTGTACAACCGTTTGGACCTTAAAAATGTTAAGGGACTTTATAAGTGCGATTAGCCGCCTACATCATCATAAAAAACCTTCAACTGATGGTTTAAAATACTAATCATAACATTCACGGGATTTAAACATGTATCGATGAACTCCTTTTTTTATAATATTGAAGAAATTAAAGAATCAAAACTTGCCTTTAAGTAAAAATACTCTAAATCCTATTTCATATGCCTCCTCCTCCTAAGACTGGTACATGATAATTAGGAAAAGTAGTGTGCCCTTTTTCTTGATTACTATAAGGAACTGTTTTGATATTGAAATTATGTAGATAAATCCTTTATAACCATTTAGAGCCTATTTTGCTCTAAATTTTTAATTATATACCTAAGTGTGTCTGGAAAAAAGAATAAAAACAATAAGTGACTATAAATAATAAACAAAGTGTATGTTCCACTATGAATAATATGGGGAGATTTTCATGGATGATAGAAAAAGCCGAGCCGAAAAGATTTTTAACGAAATGCTTGAGACGATTAAAGAAAAACAGCTTGATTTAGACCAAGCTATTGCAGAATACACTGGAGGGCATGTTAAACCAGCCATGGATGTGTCTGAAGATAATGATAAGATCGTGGTGAAAACTGACCTTCCCGGTGTAAACCGGGATGACATTAAGATTGACCTTAGTGAGGAAAGCTTGGAGATACAAGCTAAATTTCAGAAGGAAACTGAAGAAGATTTCGAAGAAAAAGGTGTGACCTACCATCGTAGGGAAAGACATCATGGAACTTCATCTAGAGTGGTGGTACTACCTTCCAAGGTGAAGATCAGTGAAGTCACTGCCAAGTTCGATAATGGTGTTTTAACAGTGACCATGCCTAAGCTGGATAAAAGACAAACTTATGAGGTTAAATTAGAGTAAAGGGATTTT
>DUPR01000019.1 GCA_012838205.1 Methanobacterium sp. | reverse complement strand
ATTTATAATTATCATTAATTATCATTTATATTTAAATCTTTAGTATAACAGCGTTTTTTTAAGTCTTTCTAAATAAAAATAACCAAAAAGCAATAAAAAAACCATGGTACCACTATGGAGATTGTTAGATAAAGAATTAAAGGTTATGGAAGGACTAAGTTTTAGTTCATTTTCTTTTGAGGTTATGAAGTGTGTAGAAGGAGTCTTGAATTTAGGGTTGAATTGGACAAATTTATAAAACTTAGGCTTTAATTCATATGATAATTTATTTTGAATATATTACTGAAAAGATCCCATCTTAATAAGTAATAATTTTAGGAAAGTAATTAAAATGAAAAATATTAATTGGAAGGCAGTAATGGCAGGTTCTGCTACAGCAATAGTGTTAGGAGTTTTATCTTCGTTTTTATTGATTTTTTCTCCGATTATTTCTTATGGAATATACGTTGGATTCATAATCGGTGCTCTATTAACCGGCTATATTGTCGGAGAAACTTGTGTGGATGGAGCAAAAAATGGAATATTGATGGGCATTATTACAGCCATAATATTATCGGCAGTTTCAATCATCTACGGTTTAATTGTACCGCGGGAGGCTTCATCAAGCGCAGTTATTATCTCAGAGATTTATGCAATCATTGAAACATTAATCATGTGTTCCATTGTGGGCTCAATTTTTGGAGGCATTGGTGCGGCTGGTTGGAAAATGAAGTTAAATTGGAAGTCAGTTATTGTTGGATTTGTGGTTACATTTGTAATTGCCTTATTAAGTGGATTATATTTACCAAAAATGGGATTAATATCACCAGTAATAGGTGCATTCATTGCAGTTTATCTAGTGGAAATCAGGTATCGTAATGGAATCTTGTACGGAGGACTGTCAACAAGCATAGCTGGACTTACATCAATTCCTTTGGTCGTTTTCTTATCACCAAATCTAACAAGCATACAAATGGCTAATTTCCACACGATATTAGGATCCCTCACCTATTTTTTATACATTGGCAGTGCGATTTCAGGTTTCTTACTATTCTTGTTCATTGGTATAATTAGTGGAATCATAGCAGTGGCCGTGAAAAAAAGAACCAGTAACAAATTTGAATATACAATGGTTGTTGTTGGAATTTTTCTTGTGTTTATTTTATTTAATGTAGTGCGTGTTGGTGCTATTCTTAGTACTTACGGGCCAGAATAATTTTTTTAGAAAATATGCGTATCAATATTATGGATGGGCGATAATGTTGGATTCAAATAAGTGGAAAATACTCTTAGTTATCTTCTCCATAATAGTTTTTTACTTAATTTTTCCATTTTCTTGGTTTCTATAATAGTTTTTTCAATATTACCATCTTCTAAAACTATTGAGCCTTCATATCCACAGTGATGGCATTTCCAGGTGCCACTACCTTCATAGATTTGCTCATATTTAATTTTCTTAGAACCACAGCGCGGACAGAATGTTTTTTTAACCATACCATTAGTCCTCCATCAACTTCGAAAGCTCTTCTTTAGCCCCAATAGCTTTTTTAAAAGTTAGATCTAACTCTAAAGCCTTATCAATATATTTTAGCCTGTTCATTTTTATTCATGGCCATAAATGTTTTTACTTTAGTAAAGCCAGAAAACCGGAATTTTGGGAATAATGTCTAATGCTCTTTCTATGTATTCCATTGCTTAAGAGTAATCACCCATTTTTCTGAGAGTATCACCTTTATTACATAAGTTATAAGGATCTTTTTAATCTAATCGTAATGCTTTATTTGTAGACTCCAAGCTTCTTCATAATTTCCTAGTTTGCTTAAAATCGCACCTTTAGTATTCCATAATAGAATCCTAATTAAGCAAAGAATATGCTGTTATAATTGAAAAATTCATTTAATATCCTATTAAAACTGTATTGCCCGTTGCCACAACAATTCAGATGATTTTTTGTTGTAATCTTGTGAATCTGGATCAGTGAACAAGTGTCCTGTGACAGGATACTCAAAATATTCATAACTGGCGCCAGATTGATGAATGCTCTTTGAAAATTCATCGATAAATTGTTGATTTTTCCACGGATCTTTAGCTGCATAATGAACCTGAAGAGGGCCACTTGATGGCCACTTTTCAATACCAATCATATTAAGAGGTAAAGCAGCGTGAAATAAAAGACATCCCCTGGCACCAGATTTTGTTCCAACAAGTAACTCAGCCGACGTTCCTCCCTTCGAAAATCCTGCATAAACTGTTTCACTGGGAAAATCTTTGACTGAAGAAAGGGTACAAGACACCATTTCTGTGATTCCAATTTCCTCAAATTTTTCGAGAGCTTGTTCCATATCATCAAATGTTTCACCATTATAAAGATCTGGAATGATAACATTATGTCGTTTATCTTATAACATTTCTGCAGCTTCAATTATTCCCCTTCGAAGCCCTAAAACTGAATGAAAGATTACTATATTTGCCATAAATCACTCTCCTTATAAATTATTATTTATGCATACTTCTTTTTCAATTATGTAAGTTTATAATCATGAAAACTTCTACTTGCGTGAATTCCATAGATAGATAGGTAAATAGTATCCTTTAACAATGCCTTTTATTTTGAAACTATAATAATTTAGGGTTTTAGATTTTTCCTATGCTTAGAATTAGGAGGGCGGATAGTGAGAGTATTACAAAAAATATCACCAACAATGAGAGATGGTAATAACCATATAGTCTAATAAGGAGGTTTTGTTATTTTTTTGACAATAAAATTTTTGTTGACATAAAATAAATATAATAGATGAAGATAGGGAGGTGATTAGTGTGAATGTTTTAGCAGTGGTGGGGAGCCCCCGGAAAGGGAAGGCCACTGATAAATTGGTGGATAAAGCTATTGAAGGTGTGAAGTTTAAGAATCCAGACTGTGAGGTTCGGAAGATTCATCTAACGGATTATGATATCAATTATTGCCAGAACTGTCTGGTATGCCGGGATACGGTAACAGACCAGCCAATGGCCAGATGCACTATAAGGGATGATATGGACCAGATAGACGAGTACCTCCTTAAATCAGATGCCCTGATTATGGGAACCCCTGTCCACTCTTCATTTGTAACTGCTCCCATGGCCACCTTCCTGGAGAGGATTACCTGGGTCTTCGCCAAACCAGAGGGTAAGGTATTAAATATTATAAAAGGATGTCCTCAGCCCAGATCTGATAAGAAGAGGAAATTGGCGATTATCGTGGTATCAGGTAGTGTGCCACCAATGTACCGGAGACTTTGTGATAATGCCACCAACCATATCAAGGAAGTTCTCCAATATTCACTAAACACCCAAAAAGTGGGAGCCTTGTATGCCGGGGATGTAGAGCACCGGGGAGTAGATTCCTACTTGGAGCAGGCCTTTAAGCTGGGGAAAAAATTGGTATGAATAATACTGTTTTTGCATTTCCCGGAACACGTCCGAATAATACATTACAAGTGAGTATTTGACAAGTAGGTGTTCAATATTACCTCCAGTAACTATTCCCTAACTCATCTGGGTCGACTAGGAGAGCATATATCCCGAACCTGGTCATAAGCTTATGCCTGACACGCGCCCCCTAATTTCCTCTGCCACTCCTGCATTAATATAACGGGGTGTTGAAGAATTTCCTCATCATGTGACTGGTGACATTCGTGAAACCGTCCTCATTGGGTTCCAGTTGAGAAATTTGTTTATCTCATAGTCATTCAGTTAGAAAAAAATAAGTAAATGTAAAGTAAAAATATCATCAAAGCCAGCTCACCATTACTCAAACCAAAAACTTGGCACGGGATGCCCCCATATGCCAGGGATGGTAAGGTCATTGCTTCATCCTGGGAGCTAAAGACGAGAGGTACATGATGTTGGGTTTCACCGAGGATGCTAAGCTCGATGAAGATAATTTTTGGCCGACTTCATTTGCACTGAAGGATTTAACTGCCGCCGAAGAGACTAAGATCACCGCTCTGGTGAAAAAAGCTGTGGGTTGATATCCCCTGGAAGACTTTGTAGCCGAATTGCCCCAACTAACTGTAAAATTGAAAATACTCTTTAAACATCACCTTTCACCTATTTATCATTGATTGTATCATCTGACATATATTGTTTCTTTATTAATTTACTGCAATCATTCCCTTCATTAAATGAATATATATTATTGGATTTAAAATTCTTGATAAGGGAACACTTGTTGATCGGAACTGAAACTGTAAAAACCGTTTTTATTGAAATAAAGCTGAATTCCCACCTTTTAAACTCTCCGTTTTCAGTGATGAAATCACTGAAAATCTGTTTAAATTCTTCTTCATTTGCATTGGATTGTATGATAAACAAGAGGTCATGACTGGCATTTAATTTATTAGTATTTTTCCGTTTCGGTGACACAACCCACATAATACACATTCAAATGCCCTGTTTTCATTACAACAATTTCATTATCCTGACTTTTTCCAAACATAATATTAGAACCAGAGGACTGATAAAATTACACTTCTTTAAAATGCCCAAAAAAAATCTATTAAAATAAAAGAGATCCCACTGATACATATGTGCAATCATTGTTTCAAGTTGTTTGAATTGTGATTGATTTTGAAAAGATCATTGCAGATTACCTAACCAACATTAATAAATATTAACATCCCATTAAGTATTAAATAAACAATTAGGGACTGAAATGATAACCACTAAACTGCATGTTAAGAAATCATCTCTTTTGATGTATCTTCCCTTGATTATTTTCTTTATAATAATTTTCCTGTGGCATTCTAGGTTAATCCCTGCAGGGGATGACCTATACTTTAGTAAGGTGTATTACGAGCAGAATATATTTGTTTTTTTAGCATGGCATTATGAAACCTGGACTTCACGACTAATAATTGAATTCTTCATAACAATATTTGCAGGGCTACCTCAAATAATCTGGAATATTATTGATTCAGCTATTTTCACATTAATTGCTGTTATAATTCCCAAAATAACATTTAATGACAATAAAATTAATGAAAAAAAATCATTGATCTACTACTCTTTATCTTGTGTTCTGGTATTACTATACATTTACACAATAAATGGTGCCTTATGGTCCGCGGGGTACATAGCATCCACTATAACTTATACATGGCCATTATTTTTCATGTTATTACATTTTTATCTGGTGAAAAAATATTTATTCAATGAAAATAATCTGAATAATTTACATATCATTAAAAATCTGGCTATTTATGGCATAATGATATTTTCATTGATATTTGCCATAAATAATGAAATTTTGTTATTTATTGTTGCTGGAGCTTATGTCTTTATCATTTTATACTGCTGGTACCAGAAAATAAAAATCCCAAAATCAATTTTTTTAATGTTGTTCATCATATTTTTGGGCTTTTTAAACTTCTATTTGTGCCCTGGAAACCAAGCAAGATACATGAAAGATATTTTACGCCGTTTCCCGGAATATTACACCTTAACAATAATCAATAAGATAGATTTGGGCATTAGCGCATTGATATATAAATTCATTACTCCTTACGGTCCAGTTAAATTTGGCCCAATTTACCTTACCTTCTTCGGAGCCCTGACTATTTATATATACTCCATCACTAAGAAAAAGATCCCACTATTAATCAGCATGATCCCTCTAATTCTTATCCTAAGTTTATTAATATTGATTTTTCTAGTGGGATATTCGCCAATAATCGCCTTCATGAACAAAGCAGTAACAGAGTATGGTTTATTACACTCCGATTTAAGTCATATTATGATAATTTCTGGCATATACTCAATTGTTACATTTTCAGTTGTTTATAGTTTAATAAAAATCTATAAGTATGGCGGAAAAAGGCTAAGCTCCCTTATATTATGTTTGCTTATTTTAGGATTTGCTTCTCAAATGATTAAGGGATTTTCACCTACGTGCTGGTTTACTGGTGAAAGATGGGAAGTGTATTATTATTTCTTCATTACCTGCGTTATTTATATATTGACCGTTGAATTGTTGGAAAATAGAGATGACGAAGGTAAAATAACTGATTGGTGAACAGAACACCGAGTGGTGTAATTAGTTACGAAGAAAAACTATAATATCCACTTTATTTCTAAATACCATCACTTTTCACGCATAATATTAATTGTTGAAGTCTACTGGGATGATATTAATAATAGGGGTATTTTTAACTGCACATTGCATAAAATTGATTAAACATCCTTCACATTAAAAATTAATTATTGGTTTTTTAAATAAATCAGAAATCAAAGCATGGATGAAAGATATGGGTGTTAAAAGAGTTCCTAAAATCATTTTAAACTCATAAAGTAAACTACTTCTTGGATCTCCTTTGCCTTTTAGTCTGTTGAAAAAAGAACTCCAGGGAATGCCATAAGTATTTCCAATCATGATGGTACGTATGGAACCAAGTATTCCTTTTGCTTTAGACTCACCATAGATTTCTATAATACGTTCCCATGATTCTCTAGTGGGGTTTCCCCTGGTGTCGGCATAGTGTTGGGCAAAGATGACTGCTTCAAGTTCATCGCTGGGAACATCTTCCATAACACCAGAGAGCATATTCTGGATTTCTTCATTGCTCATTCCGCTTTCAAGTGCCCTTTTAGTATGGGCATATGAGCATAAGGCACAGTCATTCACTTCAGTCACTGCTAACATTAGCCTTTCAATGAACTTTGGGCTTAAACTTTTGTTCTTTTTTGCCCTCGACATGTATTTTATAGTTCGAATTCCTGCATGAAAAATCCAGTAAGATTCCCTAACCGAGTATAGTTCCCTGCCAGAGAACACTTTATCAGGGGTTTTTTCATGATTTTTAACATCCATATTCTTCACTTTGATTAATTATAATATTTCCTGAGGCGTCTCAGAAACTCTATATTGATACTATATAATATTACAACCAGAACAATATGAACAATTACATTTCCAATTTATTTATTGTCAAGATTTATTGTCAGGGGAATTAATTAATAGTTCATCATAATATTGGGAAAATTACTGGAATAAGTAAAATATGGGCTTTTCTTAGGATGTGTTTAGAATTTTTTTTGGCCTGATCAAATATTTATTTATAGGATACTAATACTT
>DUPR01000018.1 GCA_012838205.1 Methanobacterium sp. | reverse complement strand
TAGTTGTAGTGTTAGTTTTATTGGTCCAGGACGTGGCCCGAATAAAATATCATCCCGTTTGAAAAGACATGTAGCAATCCAAAAGGTTAATATGCTCATTAAAATTACAAAAATCATCGACATGAGTAGTTCAGGTAAGGGAATGGCTTCACCCGTAAATAGTCTCATTACTGTAGTCATAGGAGAGAAATTGGCAGAATAACTTTTTCTAGAAATGTAAGTCAGAGCAGGGACAATTAAAACCCCAACCACCATAATGTAAGCAAAACTGATCCCTATACCTGCTTCTTTGTAGTTTTTGGCGTAGGCAGCGATGATGGATGTGAGTCCCACGATCGGTACTGCAGTTAGCACCACCAGGAAATATACCAGAATTACATTTTGTATAATAAACCCTGCCCCGATTAGTACAATTATCCACATGGCCACTTGCAGGGCAGATATAGCCACCACTGCCAATCCTTTGCCTAAAAGTATTTCACCCGTTGATATGGGCATGGCAACAAGTATTTCACCAGTTTTACGCTCTTTTTCTCCTACAACACTATCAATGATTATATTTCCAAACAAGAAAAGAGGTAGAAATAGAAGTACAGATAGCATGACTTTTTTAATGATTTGAATAGGTAATGATTCACTTGTTTTTACTTCTGTAACACTTGTATTTATGGTATTTTCAGTGTTAGTTGACGGAAGGTATGCCCGGGTTAAAACAGCAGACAGGGATTGTATGGTGTTGTTTACTTCATCCTTAATAACGCTTCTCCTAGGATCTGAATAATCTAGATATAGAACAATGTCCACAACCTCCCCTTTTTGTATGCGCTCTATTGAATCCGGTGATACCTTAAGCCAACCCCCAATTTCGCCCTTTTCAATTCGTGAAAAAGAATTGTTATCATTATAAGAAGTTATGTCGATTATTTCTGGATTAATGTACTTTTTAAATAATCCCCCACGATCATCAACATCTAAAGCCGCAAAATCAACAAGGGATGGTGTTAAGGATATACCTTCCTCTGATTCCATTTTAACTGCAAAGGAGTTGAACAATATAATTAACATGAAAAGAACAGATAACTGCATCAAAAATATTAAAAGAAATTTCTTGCTCTTAAGAGTGTTTTTAAACTCCCATCTAGTGATGGTCAAGAAATTGAGGTTAAAATTCATTTTTTTACTACCTATATCATGTTTTACTAGGAACAGTCCCTTGGTATGTTTAAACAATATTTATTGAGATCGAACTGATTGAATGAAAACATCGTCCAGTGTGGGCTCTTTAGTGTTAACTGAATACGCCTGATTGCCAAATAAGTCAATTATGTCCGAAATGTCTTCACGAGTGTGTAAAGATATTAAATACTCGTTACCCTCAAGGTTAACAGCTTCAACAGAATTTAATGCCGCTATTTTATTAGTATCAATTTTTTGAGGCTGGTGAACTCTTACCTTGAGAATTATATCCCCATGAACTTTTTCTTTTAAAGTTTTAGGAGTTCCAAGATCATGAATTCGGCCCTGATTTAAGATAGCCACCCTATCACATAGTAAGTCTGCTTCATCCATGTAGTGTGTGCAGAGAATAACAGTCTTATCCCTTTTAAGTCCTTTGATAAAGTTTCGTATGGTTCTGGAAGTGGCAGGATCAAGACCCATAGTGGGCTCATCAAAAATTATAATTTCAGGATCATGGATGAGTGCCCTAGCAATTCCAATTCTTTGTCGCAACCCCTTGGAAAATGTGTTGATGCGATCTTCGGCGCGTTCGCTCATCCCAACCAATTCCAAGAGCTCGTCTATACGGCCATCCAGCCTTTTTTTAGGCACTCCGTATAATTCACCGAAGTATTTTAAAAGATTTCTGGCTTTGAACCTTTCATATAAGTTTGGTTCCTCTGGTAAGTATCCAATCATTGATTTTATCTTAATCTGATCATGGTGTATGCTATATCCTCCCACCATTACTTCGCCAGAGTTAGGTTGAAGTATACAACAGATTATTCGAATTGCAGTGGTTTTTCCAGCACCATTTGGCCCTATGATACCCAAAAGTTCACCTTTTTTAACGTCCAGATTCATGTTGTCCAGTGCCTTTATATGCCCAAAAGACTTTGTTAAAGAGTCAATTCTCACCATTACATTATCTGAATTCAAGTTGCAACTCTCCATTCGTAAATGTAAAAAAGTACATGTTCTTATTTTATTCTGAATATACCTTGTTTATCTATTTAACCGAAAACCTAAACAAGTATTATTGGAGAGATTTAAAAACCATTCTTTTAGATAATCAATTAATGTGACAAGGTTAATTTCTAATAAGGTAATTTTATGATCATATTGATCCAATCAATTAAAATGTTACCTTTCAAAAATTTACACCAATATTGACGTTATTCTCCCCACACACAGATGAAAGATGGGCCACGTTTTCATCTAACTGCATTGAGTCAGAACAACCGAGCGAAAACAAGTTTAATCAATTAAATTTCTTTACGGGTTAAATTCTTTCATGGTTTGTTTTATTCATAGCAAGTTTTTCTTGACTGGTATGATATGAATCTTAAAATTATAATTCTGCATGATTAAAAAAAAATAATACAATGTTTAAATACATTTTTATATTCTGTGAAATAAACCATTGAATTCTCCAACTTAACTACAATCATGTTAATAAGTGTAGATATCAAAGAGATCAAAAAATGTTTCTATCAAAACTCATCCCGCCAGAACATGCCAAAAAAATAATTTTCAATCACTTGAAAACGCCCCCAAAAGAAGTCATAAGCTTGAAAAATGCTTATAGGAGAGTTATTGCTCAAGATGTAACTTCTAATCTAGATTCACCCCCTTTCAATCGGGCCGCCATGGATGGTTATGCTGTTAAAGCTGAAGACACATTTGGACATTCTGATAAGAATCCAGCCCAATTAAAGATTATGGATAAGATCAGTGCAGGTGAAAAGTCAAAAGTTCTGCTTAAAACGGGTGAAGCAATTAAAATAGCTACTGGTGCTCCATTGCCCTCAGGTGCCAATGCCGTGGTGATGGAAGAATTCACATACTCTGAAGGAAAACACTTAGATGTGGAAGCATCTGTGGTTCCATGGGAAAATGTTTCCCCAGTTGGAGAGGATTTCCATAAGGGAGATCTGATACTGAAAAAAGGGAAAATTTTAAACCCGGCAGAACTAGGACTAGTAGCTTCTTCTGGTTATGACCGTGTTTGTGTATTCAAAAAACCAAGAATAGGAGTTATCATCACTGGCAGTGAGTTAGTCATGCCTAAAAAAATGCTTGACGGAGCTGAAGTAATAAATTCTAATTATTTTACTATTAAATCCATGATAGAAAGTTGTTTGGCTGTTCCTTACATGTTCCACGCTATTGACGACACCAGTCTGATGAAAGATATGTTTACTAAGTTGTTAAATGATTATGATGCTGTGATCACAACTGGTGGTACTGCAATTAGCAAAGGAGATGTGGTAGTGGATGTTGCCAATGAAATGGGAGATCTGTTAATGCATGGCGTTTCCCTACGTCCAGGTAAACCATTTGCATTTGCAAAAATCCATGACAAACCTGTTTTTATGTTGTCTGGTTTCCCAGTAGCAGCCATGGTGCAGTTCGATGTTTTTGTGAGAGAATCTCTTCACAAAATGCAGGGACTTCAAATGAAGCCTTTGACTATCCAAAAAACAGCTAGTAGGCAGATAGCATCTACTTTAGGCAGAACAGACTATATTCGAGCGGTGATTGAAGGTGATGTGGTTCGTCCCTTGAAGATAAAGGGTTCAGGGATCATAAAGTCAATGGTTGAATCGGATTCTTACATAATAATACCAGAAAATAAAGAAGGAATTGTTGAAGGAGAAACTTGTTTGGTTCTTCCTTACCAATCGTTCAAGGCTTAAACCAAAAATATTGTAATGAAAAGGTGATCTTGTTTGAATGTCTTATTATCCTATGTCATTTTAATTGTCATCATCTATATTTTGGCCATCTTATTCAGAGATAGGTTGAAAATAGATATTTATGGGCCTATTCTCATGAGAAGAACTCAAAAAATGAGAGGATGGATCGATTTCATAGCGAAGCTCAGCCCTAGATTTTGGCGCTGGAGTATGAACATAGGCATCCCCATAGCTATTTTGGGCATGATTTTTATGGTTTACACCATTATAATGTCCTTAGTATATATGATTCAATCGTACATGGTTCAGACCTCTTCGGCTCCTGCAGCATCATTATTATTGCCTGGAGTTGACATACCTGGATCACCGGTATTCATCCCCATTGTTTCTGGAATAATCGCATTGGTTCTGCTCATGGTGGTTCACGAATTTGGACACGGAATTCTGGCCAGAGCAGAAGGTGTTAAGATTAAATCAATTGGGGTTATCTTAGCAGCAATACTGCCCGGGGCCTTTGTGGAACTTGATGAAAAAGATGTGGAAAAGGCAAAAAAATCTGTGAGACTCCGCATATATGCTGCTGGTTCTATTTTTAATATTGCACTGGCAGGAATTGCATTTACAGTTGTGCTTATTCTCTCTTCATCTTTTTTACCTTATGCTTTCCAACCAAATGGACTTACTATTACTAGCGTTACCCCTAACGGCCCTGCTGAAGGTGTACTTAAAGAAGGAATGATTGTAACCAATATTAATGGTTTTCAAGTTAAAAACAAGACAGATTATACTGACTTGATTTTGAATAAAACTAAACCAGGAGACAAGTTAACTTACGTCACTGATCAGGGGACATATACCATCACTTCAACTGGACAACCACATAATGCTTCTATAACCTATCCAGGAACACGTAGTGAAACACATCTGGTAGTTAAACCTGAAGTTTCCACTAAATACGGTGAAATACTTCCTTGGTTTTTATACTACCTTTCTGATGTAGGTTACTGGGTATTTGCATTGAACCTGGTGGTGGCCCTTTTTAACCTTCTTCCTTTTAAACCTCTGGACGGAGGAATAATATTTGAAGAACTTCTCGGATATAAATTATCAAAAGAATGGGTAGATAGAATCGTTTCCAGTGTTACAATGGTTATGATTTCAATTGTGGCCTTTCTAATAATCTACAGCATAGTTCCAGGAATAATCCAAATGGTAGCTTAGCTTCCAATTAGGCATAAAAAACCAATTGAGCATTCAAAAATAATCTAAGAAAAATTTTTTTTTGTCTTTTTTAAATCAAAGAAATAAAATTATCTACCTTTTTTGCAGTGAAAACAAATATACTGGTCTTTTTGGTTTATTCGATTGGTTTTGAATACTTTACCACAGTTTTTGCACTGCACTTTCACCAGGAGAGATGGCGGTCGGGGAATGGCTGGTTTTTGACATTTGCAGCTTACTCCAACCAATATTTTATTATTATTTTTGATTTTAATTGACCTCCATATTTAATTTAGATTATTCGGTTTTAAAGACAAATATAGTACGACATTATACGAACGTATTAAACTATACGAACCATATCATATAAAGGTTACTGTTCGTAGTGAACCGAACGTACTTATATAGTCGAACGAATATAACAAGTTGTTATGTTATAATTTATAACTACATAACTACTATTGTCCCGTTTAAGGGGAATAAATAAAATTGAGGAGTTACATTGGCCCCAATTAAAACTAAAAGTCGTGCAAAAATATTTTCAACAAAAACAGGGATTAATATCATTCAAAGCCCCATAAAGGCACAGATACTGTCACTTTTAAAAGAAGGAGGTATGAGCGGATCCCAGATCGTTTCATCGACGATCCGGTCTAAATCTACCATTTCAGCACATTTGCAAGATTTAGAAAATGCAGGAATAATTGATTGGGTGATTGACCCAGAAGACCGTCGTCGTAAAATATATTACATTAATTCCAAATTTTTAGGAGATTTTTCATCAGAAAAAGAAATTGAAGATGGTGATGACCAATACTTGCAAGATTTTGTAGCTGAATCAGATGACCCCTTGAAATTCTTCAGATTCATGTTCAGATCTATTCGAGTAGCACTTTTGGATGAAGGTATAAACATTGACCCCATACTACGCAACGCAGGTATCAAAGTAGGGAATACCTTCTATCAAAAATTAAAAACCCCTGATCTCACTGAATTTATTGATAATCTAACAAAATTTTGGGAAAATAATCAATTAGGACAAATTGAAATTAAAAGCATTGACCCCCTTATTATCCAGTTATATGACTGTTTTGAATGCGAAGATCTGCCAAAAATTGGTAGAACCGCTTGTTCCTTCGATTCAGGCGTGCTCGAAGCCTTCTTCTCAAAATATTTCCAGGAACATGTGGAAGTGTCAGAAGTGAAATGTTACGCTCAGGGAGATGAATGTTGTCAGTTTATAGTAAAAACCAGTTCATAATTAGTCAAAATTCGCCAAAAACCTGTTTATTGCATCCGAAGCTTTCAAAACATCTCTTATACAACCATAGTGTCCCCATATCGAATCATAAAGAAATATTTCTGAATTTCTAAGACCTTCCTTCAAAGGCATTATACTGAATTTTTCATCTACTATCTGATCTTGGTGAATTCCAATCACTAGGGAAGGAACACTGATCCGTGATAGATCATGGGATAGATCATAGGAAAACATTGCTTTGTTTCTCCATATTAGATCATTAGCATCCCAATTAATTGAATCAGCCTTTCTTTCACTGACACCCTTAAGAAAATCATTTTTAGATTCAAAACATTGTTCATAGTTTTCTGGGGAAAGCGACCACAAGTAACTGAGATAAGCCACATGTTCCATGACCTTCACCGGATTCTGGACATATTTTCCACCTTTGTATTCACCATCTCCCTCAATGATCTGGTTCATGAGATGATAAACCCCAAACATCCGGTTAGATAAACGATGACTGGTTCCATGAAGTATAATGAAATCCATAAAATCAGGGTACTCTAAAGCCCAGTGAAGAACTTGAAATCCCCCCATGGATGTGCCCATAATGCCCTGTAGATGTTCAATCCCCAAACAATGACTGATCAGTTCATTTTGGGCTGCTGCCATGTCTTTAATACTGTATTCTGGATAATTTATCCCCATTCCAGTGCTAGATGGGCAAGATGATCCTGGCGTGCCCAGTGCAGTTGGACTTATCACATAGAACTTATTGGTATCAATAACTTTTCCAGGGCCAATTACACTGCTAAGGTTTTCCACTGAAGCGTAATTTCCACTCCAACCGTGAAGATATAAAAAAGCATTGCAGACTTTTCCCTGTTCATCATACTTTTTGGTTCCCTGAACTGCGTATTCAATTGTTAAATCGGTGAAAACCGCCCCAGATTCAAATTTAAAGTCATGAATTATGTAATTTTTTGGTTCAAGCAAAGAGAATAAACCTCCCACACAATGGTTTTGGCATGATTCATACAATGAGACTTTCGGTCATTTGTTTTTTTCAAATTTAACTATGGTTGTTGAAAGATACTTTCCCTTTTTAGCAAAGCCATTGAAGATTTTTTCATCTTTCATTCCGCAATTTTGAACAGAAATAATTTTTTTATCCCTAGAATCTTTCTTTATTATATCTTCTAGCATTTCAGAGTGGCGAGAAGTCTTCATTATCACTGCTGTATCGGCGTGCTCTAAGATCTCTTCCAGTCTCTGGTCCACTTTAGGCACTACTATAACAATCTCATCTTTCTCACTCAAAGTGATGCCGGCACTGGCAGCACAACTGGTAAATGATGTAATCCCTGGAACCATTTCCACAATATATCCTTCGTCTTGAATTATCTGTGCAATGTAGGAAAAGGTGCTGTAAATTGAAGGATCTCCTAAGGTTATAAATGATACATCTTTGCCTTGGTCAAGTTCATCAATTACAAGTTGAGCAGCGCCCTTCCAATAATTTTCCAGTGCTCTTTTATCCTCTATCATTGGAAAAAGAGGTTCAAGTATAACATAGTCATCTTTTCGTTCATTTAATATATTTTGAACTATTGAAAGGGCTAAACTAGGTTTATCCTTTGAAGATTTAGGAGCGCAAATGACCGGTACACTTTTCAATGTTTTTATTCCCTTAACTGTGAGTAGTTCAGAGTCTCCCGGACCCACCCCTACACCAATAAATTTTCCCTTATCCATAGCAAACACCGACATGAAAAAATTTAAATTAATTCTAAATTCTATACTTAGATTAATTAGTTATCTATTAAGGTTTAAAAATGCATTATTTTCCCCAATAATATAATAAATAAATTATAAAAAGTAATATGCAATGGTTCCTTACAAGAGCCTTTAAATTACATTATAGGAGAAAAATTTGATAAAACTTCTCAAAAAAATGTAATATCCACAATATATATAAATGAACTGGCTTGCAGTTTTAATTAGAATTCAATTTAGATTAAACATGTTATAAAGGTTTCAAAACTTTATGTATTTATACCACTACCAAAATATAAGTCCCTATGGAAAACAGCTTTTTCTGTAACAAATGTGGAATGATAAAAGACCGCTGCATTTGTGCACCCGACAATTCAAGGCAAGTTAAAACTGCTGAAATATCAACATCACGACTGGAAACACTTAAAAATCAATTTCCAGATATTCCCGAAAATATAATAGAAAAGTTCCCATTTCAAAAACCGCGGGAAGGACAATTAGAAATAATATCAGAGATTGTCGATGCTATTGACCGTGGTTATTCCAATATTATCCTTGAAGCAGGCACCGGTACTGGAAAATCAGCTGTTGCCACCACCCTAGCCAGAATATACCAACCCTCATATATACTGACCATGACTAAACAGCTTCAATCCCAGTATGCTGCGGAGTTCGGTTACCCCCTTGTTAAAGGTAGAGGCAACTTTTTGTGCAAAAATGAAAATCTGGAGTACAGTTGTGACCAGGGAACATGCCAGACCATCCCCAGCACCCAAAAATTTGCCTGCGATTACGGCATAAGCAAATCTCCCTTTGATGGTGAGATGCGTGCATTTCAGGATGCTTTTGGAACACCCATATATTTCCGTTCCAATGATCGGTGCAGTTACTGGGATCAAAAAGCAGTGGCAGTGGAAAGTCCCATTACATTAATGAATTATGATTACGCACTGCTTGAACTTAACTACGTGAAACATTTTGGAAAAAGGCATTTAATGGTTTTGGATGAGGCTCACAACATAGAAGATAAGTTAATGCAGCGTTTGGAAGTAAATCTCTACAACCGTCGCTTGGAACGTGAGATCAAAAAGACCATACCCCCAAGTATGACAAAATACAAGGATCCGCAGGAATGGATACTTTTTGTTGAATCCATTTATGAGGATTACCAAGACATAAACATAAAAAATATCCCTAAAAGGTCAGCCGATCGTGTTAACCGAATGAAAATGAATCTTAGTGAGCTTTCTCGTAACTTAGAAAATAATCCAGAAAACTGGGTAGTTGATACCAGTCCAAGTGGAGTTTCATTTAAACCTCTCCGCGTTAACAACTATGCTAGTGATCGGCTCTTCAACCATGCTGATATCAGGCTCTTAATGAGTGCCACCATCCTGGATCAGGATTTGTTCTGCCAGTGGCTGGGCATAGATCCTGATGAAACCTATTATATGGAAATAAAAAGTATTTTCCCACAATCATCACGCCCTGTACACTTAAAACTAGTTGGAAACATGTCACAACGACTAATAAAACGTACCGCCCCCAAAACACTCCCCATTCTGGAAAAAATCTTAGAACATCATCAAAATGAAAAAGGACTCATCCACACCCATAACTACAAATGCCAGCGGTACATAATGAAGCATCTTAAAAATCCTCGTTTAATGGGCCATAACCCCAAAAACAGGGAACAAATCCTAAACAGGTTCGAACACTCCCAAGAGAAACGGGTACTTGTCAGCCCTTCCATGAGTGAAGGGGTTGATTTACCCTATGAAAAGTGTCAGTTTCAAGTTATTTATAAGATCCCATTCCCTTACCTAGGAGATCCCCAAGTAAACCAAAGGAAACAGTTGGACCCCCCATGGTATGCCTATAAAACAATCATGACTCTACTTCAAGCCTATGGAAGAGGTATGCGAGCTGAAGATGATTACTGTGAAACTTATATTCTGGATGGTAACTTTCGCATGTTATTGCGCAACCGCCTATACCGTAACTTAGTGCCTAACTTCTTCAAAGAAGCTATACAGAGAGAATGAAAGCCGTGTGATTATAAAAAGAGAGATAGTTTTAATATGAAGTTTTAATAAACCATGAATATTATATTGAATGTTACAATTAGTTCTCAGTCTAATCGAGTAATGAGAGGTATTAATAAATGTCCGAACTCTCCAAAGTGGACATATATAAACAAATTGATGTTTTAAGGCAAAGTTTGCTGGACCTTACCATGCGAAACCAGCTCTTGAACTTCCGCCCACGCACCATGACTGTGGAAGTAAAAGATGCAGAACTGGCAGAGATTTACGACCGATTGGTACTTAAACAAACAAAAACTAAACTTTTACAGTTCATACCCCGTGGAGAAGCAATTTTATCTAATTCTGAGGATGAAATAGATACTAATTCTGAAAAAAAAGAAATCGAAAAATTGCCGTCAACCGATGATAAAAGCAAATCTGAGGGAGAATCCCCTCTTAATGTTGATAATGAAATAAAAATATCAGATTTATCTTTTAAAACAGATGAAAATCTTGTTGATGATGTTCAAGCAAGGATAAATGATGAAGTCGAAGAAAAAATATCTGTAAATGTTTCCAGTGCCTCTACTGAAGATATTCCTTCTAACTCTGACGATGCCATTTCCCATGATACAATTGAAGAGCTTTCCCAGCCCAATAGCAGTGAAGATGAATTATCCAGTGAACAAACCGCCCTGCTTTGGGAATCACCTCCTCTAGATCAGGAAATCTTGGAAAAAAATAAAGAAATCTTCTTATCCACTGATTTGACTCCTTCTGAACTCCAACGCCGATTGTTTTACATAAACCAACGAGCCAGATCAGTTATGGAAGAACAGGGTTACAACATCCTGTATCTGGCTGTGGGTTTCTTAAAATGGAAAGAAGAAAATGGTAGTAATGGATTCAAAGAAGCCCCAATACTACTCATTCCAGTTGAACTGGAAAGAAAACGAGTAAAAGGCTCTTTTAAACTTCGCTGGACTGGAGAAGACATAATAACCAACATATCCTTACAAGCCAAATTAGTGGATAATGGAGTCGAAATACCTGATTTTGAAATGCCAAGAACAAAAGAGGGTGTAGACAAATATTTAGAGCAAATCGCTCAATCAATTTCCCATGAAAAAGGATGGGAAGTTATTCCCAAAGTTTTCCTGGGTTTCTTCAGTTTCACGAAATTTGTGATGTACAAAGACCTGGATCCAGAAAGCTGGCCTGAAGATATGCCATTGGAAGAAAACCCACTAATAAAAGCAATTTTCGATCCATCAGAAGAAGAATTTAGCTTAGGATTCCAAGAAGATCAGGTTGACACAGAACTCTCATCTGAAAATGTTTATCATGTTTTAGATGCAGATTCATCCCAAATATCAGTGATAGAAGAGGCAAAACGTGGTTGTGACTTAGTAGTGGAGGGACCACCAGGAACTGGTAAATCTCAGACCATAGTTAACCTCATTGCCGAACTCCTGGCGCGTGGAAATACTGTACTTTTTGTTAGTGAAAAAATGGCAGCTCTTGAAGTAGTTAAAAGCCGCTTGGACAGTGTGGGGT
Organism: Methanobacterium sp.; assembly: GCA_012838205.1. Lineage (NCBI taxonomy): Archaea > Methanobacteriati > Methanobacteriota > Methanobacteria > Methanobacteriales > Methanobacteriaceae > Methanobacterium > Methanobacterium sp. Next base: position 12,613 of record DUPR01000018.1, on the reverse strand, counting down.
TGGGAGAATTCTGTTTAGAGTTGCACAGTAAAAAATCAAATAAAAAAGATGTGCTTGAAAAACTTGAAAGCGTCCTTCGAAACCCTAAACCCGCGCAAATAACGTTAGAAGAAGATTTAAACACCATAGAAGAGTTAAAATCTGATTTAAATGAATATGTCACCTTAATACACTCCCCCTACGGAGAAATTAGATGGACACCCTACCAGCTTTTTGGTTTAAAAGAAAAATCCCTGCATCATTTTGAAAAATCAGAAAATAGAATGCCACGTTTTACCATTGAAAATGGTGAAAATTGCACGCTAAGAGAATGGCAGCGAACCCTTAATAAATTCAAAGAACTGGGAGAATTATACAAACTGGTCAAACCAGTAGTCTACAATCCATGGAATTTAACTCAACCAGATCCCATATTACCGGCTGAAGAAGAAGAAATTGAAAATCTGCTAACTGATACAATTGGAACCCTAAACCACATTGAAGAAAAAGCCCAAAAACTTGCTAAAATCTCAGGAATCATAATACCAACAACTCTAGATGAAATGGAACACTTAATAGCTGCAGTGGAAATAATATCATCCTTCCCCTCACTGGAAAGAGACCTACTTTTTAACACCCAATGGGACTATGACAAACTTCAAGTCTACAACCTCATTAAAAGTTTAGAAGAATTCCAATCACGAGCCAAAGGCTTAAAAAGATTTAAAAATGGAGTTTTGGAAGAGGATCTCGTTTCACTTTTAATGGATTTCCAGGAACAGAAACCGAAACTCCTGAAATTCTTAAGTGGAGATTTCAAAAAAGCCAAAAAGAGAATAGAGAAACTTTACATTGATAAAACACCAGATGATGATGAAATAATAATCCATGACCTGGAAGAACTAATAAATTGTCAGAAAATGCGTCTCAAGATTAGAGAAAAGGATGAACTTGCCAAATCCCTCTTTGGCTCCCACTGGAAAAGTGAAGAAAGTAAAGTTGAGAATCTGAAGAACATATCAGAATGGATCATCAAATTCCGAAAATCACTCGAAGAAGGCCATATCACGGAAAAAATCGTTATAATTCTTGATTCAGTGCAACAAGATGAAGTTAAAAGGATCAGCAAACAAATGCATCAGAATTATGACCAAATAATCCAGAACATTAACCGTTTGAATAGTTTCCTACACTTTGATCTTGATTCAGTTTTTGGTTTAAATCTAAAAAAAAGCCCCATTGACTATTTAATATCCCAGACTTCCCTCTTGAAAAATAAACTCTCTGATTTACAAAATTGGTCTCGTTACAGCTCATCAAGAGCTGATTGCATGGAAACCATTGGATCAGAACTGTTGAACTTAATTGACAAGGACGAAATTGAATCAAAAGACATCATCCCCAGTTTGGAGGGTAACTTCGCAGATTCCATGCTACGCAACTTCTTCTTAAAAGAACCTTCACTCTCCCGCTTTGTGGGTGACGTGCAGGAGAAGAAGATAAAGGAATTTAGAGAATTAGACAGTAAAATAATTAAACTTAATAGATTCCGAATAGCAGAAAAACTTTACGAAAACCGGCCATCACTTTCCAGCACTGCCTCCCCCCGTTCCGAATTGGGAGTACTAAAAAGTGAATTTTCCCGAAAAAGGGGACATATGCCCATTAGGAAATTGTTATCAATATGTGGAGGCATAATACAGAACATAAAGCCCTGTTTCATGATGAGCCCCCTATCAATAGCCCAGTACCTAGACCCATATAGTGTTAAAAACCTACGCTTTGATTACGTTATTTTCGATGAAGCCAGCCAAGTTAAACCAGAAGATGCCCTTGGAGCACTTTTAAGAGCTAAATATGCAGTTATAATGGGTGACACACGACAATTACCACCCACTACCTTTTTCGATATTTTGATTGATGTAGAAAGTGATGACTATGATTTGGCTGTTCTGGCAGATATGGAAAGCATACTCCACCTTTGCAAACGTAGCTTCCCATCTAAGATGCTTCGCTGGCACTACCGAAGCAGGCATGAATCCCTCATAGCAGTGAGTAATCAAGAATTTTATGACAACCATCTTCTGATCTATCCCTCCCCTAGCCAAGATTCGGAAGAATTAGGATTGAAACTAGAACACCTCCCCGATACCGTGTATGATAGGGGTAAAACTGCCACTAATCGTGCCGAAGCTAAAGAAGTTATTAAAGCAGTTTTTGAACACTACAAGAAGTATGGAGATAGTAAAAGCCTAGGTGTGGGGACTTTCAATGTTCGTCAGCAGCAAGCCCTCCTGGAAGAACTGGAATTGCAATTGAAACTCAATCCCCGGATGGAAAAATACTTCAACACACATTTGGAAGAACATTTCTTCATTAAAAACTTAGAAACCATCCAGGGAGATGAACGAGATGTTATAATGGTTAGTGTAGGTTATGGTTTTGATTCGGAGGGACGTTTAAGTCATAACTTCGGACCAGTCAATCAAGATGGTGGAGAAAGGCGTTTGAATGTTCTTTTAACACGTGCAAGAGAAAAATGTGTGATTTTCTCTAACTTCAGGGGCCAGGACTTACATTTAAGCAGTAACGCACCATTTGGTCTTAGGGCGTTTAAAGAATTTCTGGAATATGCAGAAAAGAAAACCCTTCGAATGTCTGATCTTGCTCAGGATACAAATGACGCTGCATTTGAAGATGCAGTTTATGAATTTATCTGTGACCATGGATATCATGCCCACCGTCAGGTTGGTTGTGCTGGTTTCAGAGTAGATCTGGCAATTGTGGATCCGGATTATCCTGGACGTTACCTCCTGGGAATTGCCTTTGATGGTCCCATGTACCAGACCAGCAGAGTGGCTCGAGACAGGGACCGCTTAAGACAGCAAATCCTGAAAGGACTCGGATGGAAATTACGCAGGATTTGGTCCACAGACTGGTACAGAAACCGTTCTGAAGTCCAGAAAAGCTTATTATCAACTATTGAAGGACTCTTGAGTGAAGAACGTAACCAAGAAAAGATAACCCCCTCAGTAGTAGAGGAAGATGTTGAAGAAAAACTTGAAGAGGAAATTCTCGAAGTTCAAGAGGAAACACTTCAAGAAATTGAAGTTGAAGAGAAATCAGTGGATGAAATACCAGAATACAAGATTTGTGAAGACCCGGGTGTTAAAATATCTGGAGACATCCACAGTCAACCTGTAGGGGATGTGGCTCATGCTGTGATGAAAGTGGTTGAAGAAGAAGGACCTATCCACTATGATGAAGTTGTGCGGCGTGTGCGGATCTTATGGGGTCTTAGTCGTGCGGGAAGAAGAGTTAAGGATGTTTTAAAAGAAGCAGTTCATTTAGGAGTTTTAGATGGGCAGATAATCCTGAAAGGAGACTTTTTATATTATAAAGATTCCCCAGTTATAGTTCGCCGACGAACAGGTGATCCTCCGGCCAAAATGGACATCATTAGTGAAGAAGAGATATCCGAGGCCATCAAAATCGTTTTAGAATCACAATACGCCACCCAAATTGATGAACTAGTACGTGAAGTATCAAAACTTTTCGGGGGGAAAATAGCCCGCGGTCCAGCAATTACCCGGATTAAAGGCGTTATTAAGGATTTAATTCAGGAAAATGAGATTGAAGAACGTCCTGACGGGATGATAGACTTGGTTAGAAATTAGAGTGCAATTTAAGTTGATTAGATAAACTACAAATTCCATCTAAAATGTAACTAAAATAAAAAATATGAAAAGCTCCTATGAAAACCCATTTTTAGAATTCTTTGGGACTATAACTTTCTATTGGCCCATATCATCTAAACCGAATATTTTGACATTTCTATTTTTATCAAAAATTACTGAGATTACCCTTATAGAAAGCAAAGATTTTTAGTAACTGTTGGAATTATTGCCCTTGGTTAAAGGCAAATCCATCGCTTTCCACATGGTAATTCCGCCAAGAACATTATATATATTAATAAATCCTAAATCTTGCATAACACTAAATGTTTTTACTCCTCTAACCCCCGATCCGCAGCAAATCAGGTATTTTTTCTTCTTGTCTTTCTTTTCCAGTTGCTCCCGGAAGTCTTCCGAATAAAAATCCAGGTTAACTGCACCTTCAATATGTCCCTTGGAGAATTCCTTAGGAGTTCTAACATCCAATATAACAAAATTAGGGTCTTCGAGGTTTTTTTTAACAAATATAAATGCATCTTGAGGGTTTATATTCACAACAACTTGATCCAAATCATTTTGTTCGGACATTAATCTCCCTCAACAACTCCTCATTCATGTCAAAATGTTAATCAATGGGATTTTGTAATTAGGAATTGCGTTCAAATTCCTGTACTTTACTTATTATGTTGTTTCTTCTGGTGCTGTATCACAATAAATATTTGCTTTTTAAGAACCTTATTCCATCCAAGTTTCCAAGCTTAAAATTTATAAAATAATGGTTTTTTCATGGTTTTTAAAAAGACTCAAGCAAATATTCATTAACATCCAAAATATCCATAAATAATCCATTTTATAAGCACCGCTCTCTTTAATCCTAATAAAACAAAAAATAAATTAAACGAAAAAAAAATTCAAAATTAATTCCTTGAATAATCATCAAAACATGGGATACAAACAAATTCACTGTTTTCGACTCTTGCCCTGTGTTCAGCAACCAATTCACCACATTTGGAACACTGAACTGAACCAAAAATCCTAGCTTTTTCAGGAATTTCTATATCCACATACTCTATTTTGAACAATTCATCTTCAGGCATGTTAATGATTTTATCGAATAGGGTATCCTTTCTATCATCGAATTCTTTTTGATCTTCAGGAGTGGCTTCACCAGCAAATGCTTTGGTTCTTACCTCAGAAAATTCTGGATCGATCTCATCTATAGCCACATTTAAAGATAAGCGCAATGCTTTTCCAGAGTCCCTGTAAACAAAGGTGTAAACATTTTTTCCATGATCCTTAAATATCAAGTTTCCTTTTCCAAAGGTACATCCCGTAATTACTTGAATGGCATCCACACTACAACTGTCATTTTCCACAATGGCCAATAACTCTTCATCCACATCCCTTGAAGAAAATAATTTATCCGTAGCTATTTCAGCAGCACGAATTCCAATAGCCACACCAGGACAGGAATGTCCGTGAAACTCTAAAACTTTTTTTTGTATTTCTTTTTCATTATTCATAACATCACCATATTATCAAAATGGCTGCTTCCTACCTTGAAAGTATAAAGCTACCATATAAAAAAAATCCAACAAAAACTTATCAACCTTAAATAAGCAATTTTATCTAGAATTAATTACAATGATCCTTTATATAATATTATCTAACCCGGAGCAAATAATGTGATTTCTGGGAACATCCATAATTTAAATATATTCCGGAAACGTGTTACCCCAACTAATGTTCAAATTAATACTTACAAAAATAACTTCTACCAAACCAAGCCGCTATTTGTAAAAGAATGGATTTTATTATTATGATGAAGCGTGTAGTTATGGATTAGCTAATTTAAGATTTGAAAATAAATTGTCACTTGATGTTAATATAAAATTGATTATTAAAGGAGACTAGTTAAATGGAAGGAAAAACTCGGCCTAATAGGTTTACAGAGGTTCTTGGTGAAGATGTGGATATGGCATTTAAAAAGTTGGCATCTGAAATATTAAAAGATGGTGCACTCACCCTTAAAGAGAAAAGCATCATATCACTGGCATGTGCAGTTGCAGTTAAGTGTGATTCCTGTGTTAAAGCCCATAAAAAACAGGCTTTAAAGGCAGGAGCTAGTGAAAAGGAAATACTAGAAGCAGCAGCAGTTGCAGGGATGGTACGTATGGGTTCTGGTTTCAACACTGCCTACGCACTATTAGATGACCACAGCGCCAGAAGAAAAATTGAGTACAAAACAAAAAGTCAAAATGAAAAAAATCATAATCACGAATCTGAAGGAAAAAAAATACCAAAGACAGCTGACGGATATTTGAGTAACTTTGGAAAAAAGTCAGAGGAATGAAAAGTTTGATAAAATGAGCGGACCTGGGGGGATTTGAACCCCCGACCTTGGGATCCGAAGTCCCACGTCATATTCCAGGCTAGACTACAGGCCCCATAAAAATACATACCATAATAGGCAAGTTACTTGTAAGGTGCTTTTCACTTATAAAATTATTCTTAGTTTTAATTAAAAATATGAACATCCCCTCTGCGGTGAATCATAAAAAAAATTAACGAATAATTTTAAAAAGAAAATAACCGATTTTAATCTGGTAACACTGGAATTTATTAAAACTGGGAAAACAGACTATTTCATCATTTTTCACAGTGTTTTCTCCAGCTACTGATTCTTCGCACTATTAGTCAATAGAATATATGATACTTGTTTACTCTGGAAAGTCCAGTTCAACAATCCCCACTTTAAATAGTTCTGTTACAGTGATTATTTTTAAAAATCTTCATTCAACCAGCAATTTAGTGTTCATCCATATCGGTGGCAACATACCTGGTTGTGGTTATGATTTCTGCTAAATCCCTTCATTAGGGGTTAATTATCAATGTCTGACCCCTATTAAATGTGTTTCGTATCCCCCTGCTGTTACCATCCCTTCAAATCAGGAAAACCTGGACAAAGCATTACACAGAATAAATGGGGTCATTTTTTCACACCATCCAGTTTTGAAGTAGAAATGAAAGTAATTAGCAAGGTATTTGAATTTTTAACCCATTCTAGTGCATTATGTGAATAATTCATGCCCACTTCTTAGTGATAGTTTTTAAATGTCACTAAATCCAAAAAAATTAGTTGTAATAGGTGTTGTAAATTTAATCTGAATCAAATATTACCCTTCCTAAAAAATTTTATTATAGGAACTATTATGTTGGCAAAACGTATCATACCCTGTCTGGACTGCGACCTCAACGTTCCCCATGGACGTGTAGTTAAAGGAGTTGAATTCGAGCAAATCCAGTACGCCGGAGAACCAGTTGCCTTGGCCACCAAATACTACGAAGATGGTGCAGATGAAATAATATTCCTGGACATAACCGCCTCCCACGAGAGAAGAAATACCATGATTGATGTTATAAAAGCCACCACAGAGAATGTTTTCGTGCCTATATGTGTGGGTGGGGGTATCCGTAAACCCAAAGACTATGTAAACATGCTCAAAGCCGGTGCAGATAAATGTTCCACTAACACAGCAGCCATACAGAATCCCGACCTTATCAACGAGGCTTCCAAGGTGGTGGGTAGTCAAGCTTGTGTTATTGGAATAGATGCCAAACGACATTACGTGGATGACCCCCAAGAATCTGATAATCATGTAATCATTGAAACATCAGAGGGATACTGCTGGTATGATTGCAGTATATACGGAGGTAGAGAATTTACTGGAATAGATGCTATAAATTGGGCTATGGAGTGCCAAAAACGTGGCGCCGGGGAAATACTCCTCACCAGCATGGACCGGGACGGGACCAAAGATGGTTACGACATACCCCTGAACCAGGCCATGAGCGAAATGCTGGATATTCCCCTAATTGCTTCGGGTGGTGGTGGAACACCAGAACACATCCATCAAGTACTCAGTGAAGGTAAAGCAGATGCCGCTTTAGCTGCCAGCATCTTCCACTTTGATGAGTATCCTGTGCCTGTTGTCAAGGAGTACTTGAAGAAAATGGGTGTTGCAGTTAGAATCTAAAAGTACATTTCGGGTAATTGCAAAAAAAATACCAGGCGAAGAATTTGATTAAACGAAAACACATATTTTTGGACGATAATACCAAAATCGCCAGACTTGAAAAGAAAATTAAAAAATACGAACGTTACAAGTCGTATGATGAGAAAACTGCCAAAGATGATTTCCGTGTCAAGGAAAAACTAGCCATGCTAAGTGTTGTTGCTAGTAATTTCATGATGACCGGTCACAGCCCAACATTGGTCTTAACTAAACTGGAAGAAGGAGAGGAAGTTATGAAACCAGTTGGTGGAGGTCAAAAAGACCGTGCCAGAGAGATTATATGCAAGGCTGATTTTCGTAAACTTTACCGTGGAGGTAAAGGTAGGAAAACCGACCCCCTCATGATCATAACCGCCATCTGCATGTACGTCATGAGACAAGACAACCCACAAAGGGGAGATATAAGGTATTCTAACGATTTTATTAGGAATGTTGGAGTAACTAAGGAAATATATCAACATATAAGTCAAAAACTGGAAGCTAATAAAAATTCATGATTTCTGATAGGTGTCTCTATATAGTAATAGTGGCCTACTGGCCAAAGGTTATCTTTTGTTTTTGTATGACTTAAAATAATTCTCCGCAACTCATAAATCTGTCATAGATTTTTATAAATGTTTGAAAATAGTTTTATGTTACAATATCGTCTAATTTTCTTTTAATCGTGTAAAAAGTCTAAGGCATTGATTAATAAGTTCGTATCTTCTTTTTTTTAGATATGGAATCATATAGATACATTTCGTAGATTAGGGTTGTTATCCCTTGATCGGCAAGGGGTAACATGTTGAGGGCTTGTAGGATTTGGGGGGGTGTATGCTGTTAAAAATGGCATTTCAGCTATTATTTAATTAGTATATGTCATGGTTGTGGTGGTATTTGAGATGGGATATAAAAATCTGAATAGGTGTAACCACTTTATTACCTTTTTTTCATTGGCATCCACAACTAACATGGGATTTTCACTGGCAACATCAGGTGCTATGAATTTTTGGCCTAATAACTGTCCGTTCATTCTCTGGAGAAGGTGTAAATTAGTGTTTCAAAGCGCATTTTACCTAAATTGTGGATGCATAATTGGGTGCTACTCCATTGGTATACATGAAATTTTTAACTCGGTTTGCAATATCTAAATACTCTGTTGAGTTTATGTCCCCGTTTGTTATTGTTTCTAATGGATCTTCAGCGTTACTAAAGTTTTTAAGAACAATAGAAGTGCTTAAATGGGCTTTGATATTTAACAATACAATGGTTGTGAGGCCTAAAAATTGTGGCATGGTTATTTGCCTTCCAGCAATGTTAACATAGCTCGGAAGACAATTATTAGCATCAATAAATGTTTTTTACTCGCCCTGATGCATTATTAATATCTTCCATACTAATAAAAACAGTATTGGGATTAGAAACCACTGCCCATGTGTTCATTATAACATAATCTGGTGAAACACCGTTTATTCTATAAGAATTCAATATTTGGGAATATATATAGATTAATGATTCATAACGTATGGTTCCAGTACTAGTTGATGCATAATTCGGGGCTATTCCATAATTGTTTATAAATATGTTAACGCGATTGGCAATGTCCAAATATTCAGTTTTATTAATATTCCTGCTGCTGGAGCTTTCAGAAGGATAAGCGAGGTTATTGCAACTATTGATGTGTATGGTGGCATTTGAATCATTTTTAATGTTCAATACTGTAATGGTTGATAATTGTAAGTATTGTGACCTACTCACTGGGTTCTCACCAACATCTACGCCACTTGGAAGAGTATGATTAGTTTCCATATAAGATTTAACCACAGTAGAAGTATTAGTTACTTGTTCTGTAGTTACGTTTGCTGCATAAACAGTATTAACACTCAGAAGGAATAATAACAATATTAAGGCTGTAAAAACACTTTTCATGTTGTATCAGCTAATTTCTAAGAAATTTATTTTAACCATATTAAAACAGTTTTTTAGTACATTACTCCACATTAATCTAATCACGTTAATAATGTGAATGCTGGTGATCTTGTTTCTATTCACATTTAGGGAGATGGTTACAAATTTTTTATATTCAATAATTAATGTCTTCAATCCCCGCATACCAAACATTTTTCTCTTTATAATTCTCTTTTGAAGCTGTAAAAAGAGGTTATTTGAGTTTTATCTGGAAGTTTATATACCATAATAAATGCGAATATATGCGAAATGAAGATTAAAATTAAGCCAAAGATCATCATATAGGTGAATAAACCTTTTAAAATAGGGGAAAATGTTTCATTAAGGACCAAAACTACCAACTGCATTAACGTGATTCCTTGTAATGCCAACACACTTAAATAGGCCAAATAAAACAGTTTGTAATTATATTGTTTCATCCTGTAAGTATCAAAAAGGATAAAGATCAACAAGATACAAATCATAGAATAACTCATTAATGTAGGGATATTATCTGCCATATCTGCCATGGAAGCCAAAAAAAGGATAACAACAGCCATTATCTTTAAGATTAAACCTAACTTTATTTTCATTATTAACTCCTCCTATCTTGAAAAATAAATAAAAGTAATACTATTATAGTTTGTTTTCACTCCCTATATGATTAATTCTAAAATTTTTCTTGTAGAGGTTGTCTCATAAATTTCATTTAATTATTTCATAATATTTTCTTTTTTTCATGTATTTAAAATGTTATTTGTAATTGTTTGTGTTTGAATTTCATTATGTATTCGTTTTATGTTGTGTGCTGCGTTTATCAGATTTTTTTCTGTTGTTGTTTGGGATAATCCACGTGTTATGAACTCTGTGTACTTTAAATTTCGTTTAATGTTTCCAAATGGCCATTCCACGGTTTCTTTTCGTTTAGCAAACTCTAACTTCCCATTTGTAGTTTCCATTTTAAGAGCCATATTTTTTGATAAAACATCACCGTAGTCTGTTATTATTCTTACTCGGTCTTTACCAACACATTTTTCCTGATCTGAACATTTTAAACAATCACTACAATAATATTGTCGCATCAAAACTTCTTTATAACTATAAGTCTTCTTATATTTTAGTTGTTTATTATTAGGGCAAATATAAACATCTTTATTGTGATTATATCTAAAATTGTATTTGGAAAATGGTTTATTCTTTTTAAAATGTTTTTTACTTTCATAAACTTGTTTTCTATTAGGTATGTAACCATCCAATTTGTTTTTAGCTAAATATTGCAGATTATTCTTTGTATAATATCCATTATCTGCACTAATCTTGGTAAAACTGGGTAATGGGCCTATTGTTTCAATAATTTGTTCAATTTGAGGTATTAGTTGGTAGTGGTCAGTTGGATCTTGTGTTATGGTGCTAGCAAGTATTATTCCTGAATTATGGTCCACTGCAATTTGCATATTATATGAAAACTCCATACGACCTTTTTTATTCTTCATCCATCGTGATTCAGGGTCAGTTATACTAACAGTTTGTTGTGGTGTCTTTTTAAGCTCCCTTTCGCATTTATCCAATTTCTCAAAAACATAATTTTTCCCTTCCAGGCTATCAATTGCCTCTTCTAGGAGCTTGAAAGAAGATGACGAAGTTTATTTTCATTATTACTATAGGCGTTTTCTTTTCTCACATTTTGGATTATTTCACGGACTTTTTCACGAGAAGTAAGTTCAGATGGTACTTCATCACCCCTCACGTCTCCATAAATTTTGTCTTCTTCCTTATCAGTTTCAATTCCCTTCTTTATAATCTCTCGAATTGTCTGAATTTCTTTTTGGTTTATTAAATTTGATGATGAAGCGTTAGCTTTGATTTTAGTACCATCTATAGCGATATGATTTAATTGGACTAGTCCTATATTTTTAGCAACATTTACAGTCATTTTAAATGCTTCTTCTATTTCGTTTTTGCATTCGATTTTAAACCGGCAAATTGTCCTGAAATCTGGTTTATCCATCCCCGAAAGGTACATATACACCACATTTTCTTCTGCAAGCCGTGCAACACGTCGAGAAGAGAACACACCATCAACTGAAGCCATTATAACAATTCGAAGTAACATTCGACGAGAATAAGCAGCCTTACCCCTAGTATAACGGTATTTCTGGTCGATATTTTTAAAATCTAACTCTTCCACCAAATTAGCAATAAAATAACAAATATGGTTCTCCGGAATAAAATCTGTAACACGCCTAGGCACCAACCAAGTCTGACCAATACGATCTTCCCTCAAAGCCATAAAAAACACCACCAAAAAACTACAAACAACTAAATAAAATATAGTAACTCCCTAAATATAAATATAACCCTTAAAAAATAAGATCCTCAAAAAATTAATTAATTATGGGACAGCCTCTTGTAAAAATAAAAATAAAATAAAATAACCATTACTAGTGCTGCCAAACTAACAAAAAGAGCTAATGGATCTCCAGAAATCACAAAATAGAACAACAACATAATAAAAATAATTAATTGTCCGTATAGTAAATTGACCTCTTTTTTCATCGAATTCCTCTTTTGAAAACATTTGCCAACATTAACACAATAAAAATATAATTATTATACTAAATTTAAGAATTTTATTATTTTCCATAAGATATTAATAACAATCAATTTGCATTTTTCAATAATACATGGTTATATCAATAGTTTATTTTTTAGAATGTGTAATGTCATTTGGGGGGGTTCCCAAAAACTGTTACTACAAATCTCTAACGCTTCTTAATAATTATCCCACTCTTTGAATAATAATACAATTACAATACTAATAAAAAGAGTTGCTAGTCCATTATATATGAATATAATCTCTATGCTAGGAGAGAAAGGTATAATGAAACTCAAAATCCACATTACTGAAAAAAGTATAAACATTAGAATCAAAAAAAATTTCTTATTGGTAATTTTTTT
>DUPR01000017.1:25000-47139 GCA_012838205.1 Methanobacterium sp. | reverse complement strand
TTTAATCCCACAATCGATAGTTTAATTTAGGATTGTGAATTTAATAAAAAATAGAATACTTCAATTGGAATCTTTAGGAGACACACTGATGGGTGAAATTGCCTTAAACATCAAGGCCCTAAACCGGCCAGGGGTTTTACGAGACATAACTGAGATAACATCTCTTTGTGGGATTAACATAACTTACACTCACCTTTTTCTTGAGGATAAAGACCATACATCCGTTTACATGGAGTTAGAATCTGTGAAAAATGTGAAAGAATTCATGGACACTGTTAGGAGTTTAGAAGCCGTGATAAGCGTTGAAGAATGTCTTTCACTACACGAAATATATGGTAAGAGAATTATTATCATTGGTGGCGGTGCACAAGTAGCCATGGTTGCTCAAGGGGCCATTACTGAGTCAGATCGTCATAACATCAGAGGAGAACATATTAGCGTAGACACCATCCCCCTTGTAGGTGAAGAAAACCTTAAAGAAGCCGTATCTGCCGTTGGAAGACTTCCAAGGGTGGGGGCGCTAGTGTTAGCTGGATCTTTAATGGGTGGGAAAATAACTGAGGCTATTAAAGAGATTAAGAAAAACCATGAAGTATTTATCATCAGCCTCAACATGCCAGGAAGCGTTACAAAAGAGGCAGACTTAGTGGTCACCGACCCTATACAGGCAGGGGTGATGGCGGTGATGGCAGTGGCAGACACAGCCATATTCGATATTAAAAAATTAGGAAAAAGGATATTTTGAAGATAAATAGGGCAAAAAAAGGGTATTTATTTTAAAGGAAAAAGTTTTCTCCCCTTAATTTTAGTTTTCGGATGATTTTAACTCATTTCAATGGCTCTGATGAGTCGGCTTGCTTCATTTTTTAGGTCAACGTCGGTAATGTCCCCACTTTCCCGGACTTTAAGTGCTAATTGCAACACTTGTGACACATCGCTGGGTTTGAGATTTTCAGCCATCTCCAGATAAGTTTGCCCTTCCTTATCCTCGATCACCACGTCTTTTTCAGCCATCATATTCAACAGGCCTTTGCAAACACCCAAAATACTGGTGTCTTCAACAGTTTCACACTTTTTCAGGAGTTTTTCAGTTTTTTCATCCATGATATCACCAGTTATAATATGTTCATAAATTTATATTATATTATCTGTCTGTTCAGAATCATAGATTTATGGGATAGATTGGAATTAATTAAATAGTGATTCACAATAAATATTTACCTACACTTGTTGGATTAGAATAATTATGATCCACTATTAAACAGGGATTATCTGGATACACATGAAATTGGTAAGCTATTCGGATAATTTCCAAAGATTCCTGGTATTATTATGGAGAGGTGAAAAAACATGGCACTCCACTGTGATCGCATGGATGGGCTGGTTGTTAAATCTGCCGAAGAGGCTCTGGAGATGGAAAACATTAATTATGTGATTCCTTTTATCAAGGAAAAATATGAAGATGAGTTAAAGGACGCCTTTGAGAGAACTATCGTGGTTAGGGAACTATCGGGTGCTGCTGCAGAACTAGCTGACTATTGGTTTTTTGAAACTGCAGTTAGATTGCATCTAAAAGGCAGAGGCATATCCTACACCGGACTCAAACCCACCCAGATAAAAGGAGAACCCATTATCAACATGGCTGACCAGGCAGTTAAATCGGAAAATCTGAACCATCTAATGAATTTCATTTTAAGCTCCATTAAAGAAGATATTGAGGCTCGGTTTGATGATGTTTTGTCCAAAAAAGATTATGATGTAAACGATGTGGATGATGCCAGGGACTATGCCGATGCAATCTTAAACTTCTTTGGCTATCTTCAAACATTAATTGAGTTCATGGAAGAAGGTTGAAAATGGAAAAAAGCTCATTAAATATGTTAGAATGAAGATAAAAAATAAAATTTCATGGTATATATTATGAGGTGAATGTAAAATGTCAGATGAACTGAAATCAGTTGTCATATATTTGGAAGAGTTGCTTGACTATCAGGAAGGCGCAGTTGTTAGTAGAGAAATAATCCGTAAAGAAACTGGTACTGTAACCATTTTCGCTTTTGATAAAGGAGAAGGATTAAGTGAACACACGGCTCCGTATGATGCAATGGTGCAAATAATTGATGGGAAGGCAGAGATAATCATTTCCGGTAAAAAGTACATCTTGGAGAAGGGTGATATGATTATAATGCCGGCTGATGAACCCCATGCCTTACTTGCCATTGAAAGGTATAAAATGATTCTAACCATGATCAGGTCATGATCAAATCCCATTTTTTTTTATTGTTTTACCTTTTTTTAAAGTAGTCTAATAATCAGGGTTTCTTCTTTAACGAAATCTAGTTTATCAATAAGTTGAATGGCTTTTTGCATATTTTTTTCCAGGGAATGATGGGTTATCATGAATATTGGGATTGCTTCACCATGGTTGGCTTTTTTCTGGCTCACAGATTCTATACTTATATTATGGTCGCTTAAAATTCCGGATATGGAGTGAAGCACACCTGTTTTGTCTAATGCAGTTATTCGCATGTAATATTTGGACTCCACATCAGACATGTCTTTGATCTTTTTCACCTTACCCGGTGTTGGTCCGTATTCTGCTGGTTTCTTCATATCCTGGATTATGTCTATGCAGTCTGCCACCACGGCACTGGCAGTGGGCATCATGCCTGCACCCTGCCCATACATAAGCACAGGCCCCACAATATCACCAACAATGTAAACTGCATTAAAAACATTATTAACCGATGCTAATAAATGATTTTGCGGTACAAGGGTTGGATGGACTCTTATTTCGAGTTCGCCTTCCTCATCAATTTGGGCTATGGCTAATAGTTTAACTACTGAGTTTAATTCTTCCCTGGCGAATTTAATGTCATCAGGGGTGATCTTGGTTATGCCTTCCACATGGAAATTGTCTTGTTCCACATAAACTCCGAAGCTAAGCATGCTCAATATGATGAGTTTTTGGGCAGTATCATGCCCTTCAATGTCGAAGGTGGGGTCTTGTTCTGCGTAACCCATTAGCTGGGCCTCTTTTAAAACCACATCAAAATCAAGTTCTGCGTCAGCCATTTTACTTAGAATGTAATTGGCTGTTCCATTGATAATTCCATAAACCGTTTTTATATTGTTAGCAGCCAAACCGTCATTTAATGGTGCAAGTAAGGGAATCCCTCCCCCAACACTGGCTTCAAAACATATTCTAACCCTGTTTTTTGATGCGCAGTCTATGATTTCCTGCCAGTGTTTTGCCAGCAAGGCTTTGTTGGCTGTTACCACGTGTTTACCATTTTCCATGGCCTTTAGAATGAAATTTAATGCTGGTTGATAACCTCCAATAAGTTCGATGACAATGTCGATTTCATCATCTTCCAAGATGTCATCGACATTGGTTGATAAAATTTCATGGTCTACTTCCACGCCACGGTCAGTGGTTATATCCAGGTCAACAACTCGTTTTAGTTTCACCTTTTTATGCACTTTTTCTTCAATAAGATTAGTGTTCTGGTTTAAAGTGGCTATAAAACCACTTCCAATAGTTCCGAAACCTATAAGTCCTATGTTAATAGTTTCATTCATCGATATTCCTTCCAATCCCTTTTTATATATTTTTTGGCTGTTTTGTTTATTATGATGGTATCAATTTTTTCTATAATTTTAAATTTTTCAATTTAATGTATTCTCCCAGAGATTCTCGGGTAGTTCCTACAATTAGGCGGTAATATGTTGTTCTGCCGGTAACTTTTTCCAGCTTTCCTTGAGCGATTATCGTTTCCCCGTCTCTGGCTTGACCGGAATAAGTGTGGGTGTAAGAAGCCACTTCTTTAATGGGCACATTTGGGCCTTCTATTATGTTCACATCTTCCACTTGGTAGACTGCTGGGTTGTCAAAGGCAGCCAATGCATCACTTACTGTGGCTTCTAGTTGGGCTGTACCATGGGGTTCATATGTTTCCTCACCATATTTACCCTGGATTTCATCCCATTTTCTAGTGGCTAAAATGTCAAATAAAGTGCCATCTACAACTCCTCTATTATTTTTACGTTTTTCATACCATTTGAATTCATCGTAACTCAAAGTAGAATCTTTAATACGTTTAACGTATAAGCGGGCCCAATAATCATCTGTTATTGGTTTTAAAGGACTATTATTGTCATTTTTTAGTGATTCAAAGGTTTTCATCGCTTTTTGATGATTTTTTAGGCCGTAAACTACAAAATCAATATCAGAAACATGTTGGTTGTACAGGCCAGGTAGTACAGATCCAGAGATGCCTAAATGTTTCTGCCCAATCCCTGCCTCTTCTCTAAAAATATCGGAGACTTTGATTACCTTTAATAGAAGTTCATCAGGTCTGGGATGATTTATGATCTCTTTCAGACGTTTTGAGGGACTTAATATCTCTTTTACTTTTTTCACGGGGACGCCCATCATCTCAACGCCAGTAACCTTACAATCAAAAAGGTATTCTGTAAAACCATCATTTAAAAAATTGTAAGCTTGTTCTGAGTCCACTTTACTATATCTTGAACCATTAAGAGTTCTGTCTCCATTAGGATCTGGAATGTAACGTAAAAATGAAAGTATCCTGTCATTGGGATGGAGATAGGTGGTGGTAGCAAAGAAAAGATCGTCTTTGGTGTAGATAAAATCTCGAACTCTGGCTTGCATGCATTAATTTAATGAAAGGCAACATTATTAAATATGATAGTTAAAAGACTAATACCTGGCCAAGACCTCAAAGGGTCCTTGGAAGATATCAGGGACAGGAATAATTTAAAATCAGGGATAATTATCTGTATGGTGGGTAGTCTCGATAAAGCAGTTCTCAGAATGTCTGATGGAACGAAAAATATCATAAGTGGGCCATTGGAAATTGTGTCTGCCACTGGGACCTTGGCTATTAATGGGGTTCATATTCACTTGGCGGTTGCTGATGGTAATGGGCATGTTACCGGAGGACATCTCATGGAAGGAAGTACAGTGAATACTACGGTTGAATTATGTGTTTTAGAGTCAGATCAGATTTTTAAACGAGAATTTGATCCTGATACAGGCTTTTATGAACTCGTGATTCTGGATGAGGAATAATATGGTCTGCTTCGATTTTCAAAGTACAATATTTTTTAGGTGATTCTTTGTGAAAATGATAAAACTTGAACCTGGCCTTAAATATGATGGTAGCCAGATAAAACCAATGTGGGCATTCCAGAACTTTGGGGTGAAGGGTTCCAGTATAGTAAACTGGATAGGGCCAATGGATATCAAGTCTGATGAGTTGGTTGATTATGAAGATATGGGTTTGGAGATTAAATCAGATGAAATGATCCATTTTATAGTAGAACACTTCGATGTTCAACCAGCTGATATGAGGCTTTGTTATCACCGGCAACGAATTCTGGTTATGATTGTCCAAGATTTGTTAGATGAGATAGGTATTAAAACCCATAGAAAAGGGGATGATCTCTACTGTGATGATGGTAAATTAACTGTTTCTGTAGCATCATGTTCAGTTAGTAGTATGAAGATCCACTTTGCCATGAACTTAACCACCACCGGAACACCAAAAAATGTTAAAACAACAGGATTACTGGAATGTTCAGGTGAATTAGACATGGACATGATTTCTAAACTCCCAGATAAAGTTTCAAAAACATATATTGATGAGATTGAAGACATTGAAGAAGATATTGCTAAAACCAGAGTATTTTAATTAATATATTTTATTCAATAGAATTATATAAATTTCATAATAAAAAAAGAAGGTTAATAAATGAAAATAGTGATTAACGGAATACACGCTAATTTACGCTTTGCATCTGCGCACATGATCCCCTGTCACGAGTTCTGCGGTGGAATACATGGACACTCCTACCATGTGGATGTAACAGTTGAGGGGGAACGTGGTGGAGAATTTGGATTCGTGGTGGACTTTAAAACAGTTAAGGGACGGGTAAGGGAAATATGCAAAAAATTGGATCATAAACTACTCGTACCTGAAAATAGCAAAGAAATAGAATTTAAAAATATTGATAAGTATGTAGAGTTTTCTATTAAGGATAAAGAATACAAAATCCCCAGAGAAGACTGTTGCCTACTTCCATTACCTTCTACTTCTGCTGAAGCACTGTCAGAGTACTTTGTAGAAAAACTTTTCCAAGCCCTCTCCAGGGAAGGGGCAGATATCCAAGCCATGGAGATCTGTGTGAATGAAGGCATAGGTCAAGGGGCTTGTTTCGAAAAAATTGTTAAATAATGGGGGATTTAATATAAAAGCCCGTATTTCTGAAATATTTTCCAGTCTTCAGGGTGAAGGGATGCTTTTGGGCAGAAGACAAGTCTTTATAAGGTTTTCTGGATGCAACCTTAACTGTAATTATTGTGACACGCCTTTAAGCCGTGATTCGAATTATGGAAATGAATTCGATGTTGAAACGTTATGTCAAAATGTTAATGAACTTATAACTCCGGATTTTCATTCTATTTCACTAACCGGAGGAGAACCATTGTTACATGCGGATTTTATTAAGAATTTCTTAGAAAAATGTAATTTTCCTGTCCTTTTAGAGACAAATGGCTCTTTACCTGATGAACTTAGGAAATTAACAGAATTAATAGATTATGTTTCATTAGATATCAAATTACCTGAACATGAGGCAGTTTCTAACTGGGATGTTCTAATGAAGAGGGAGATTGAATCCATAAAGATATTAATAGAAGAGGGGATAGATACTTACTGTAAGTTGGTAGTACAACCCTCTACACAGACAGACACTGTGGGCTCCATAGCAGCTAGAATCATGGGAGAAATCCCTGCTACGTCCAAATTGCCCCTGGTTATTCAGCCTTCAAGTCCTCTGGAATATTGGGCTGATAAAAATCAGAAGTTACTGGCAATTTCTGAAAAGGCAGGAGAACATTTAAACGTTTTAACTATACCCCAAGTTCATAAGCTTCTTAAACTGAAATAGGAGGTATGTAGATGGAAATGGACACACAAATGACTGTGCACGACGCAATGACTTCAAGTGTAATAACCATAGACCCTGATACAAGTATAGCCCAAGCCGCGGCTATAATGACTCAGAAGAGTATTGGAAGTCTCATTATTAAGAGCAACTCCGAACCAGAAGGACTGGTCACTGAAAGCGATATTATAAGCAAGGTTGTATCTAAGGATATTCAGGCCAGCAAAATGACTGTCGAGGAGATTATGACAAAAAATCTCATTAACATCGACCCTGGAAGCGACCTCAACGAAGCTGCCAGAATCATGGCAAAAAACAATATCCGAAGGCTGCCAGTAGTGAACAATGGAGTTCTTGTTGGTATCTTAACCTCCACTGATGTTATGACAGTTTCACCAGAATTGACTGAAATACTGGTGGAAAACGCCAGGATGGAAAATCAGATTAATTATTCTTCTAATGAAAAATCCGTACCTGGAGCTTGTGAAGTTTGTGGAAATTATGTTGAATACCTCGATGAAGTGGATGGCAAGTACCTGTGTGAGGAGTGCAAGGACGAATTAGAAGGTGAATAATCTTGAACCCGGTGGGACAAATAATGACCCCGGATCCTGTCACCGTATCTGCGGATACCCATGTCACTAAAGTAAGGTCTGTTTTCCGGGAACATGGGTTCCGAACAATTCCTGTTGTATCTGGGAACCGTTTGGAAGGTATTATTACTCGTGGAGACATGTTAAATATCTCTTCAACCAAATCCAACATCGATGCCAGGGGGATCATGGAACAACCCTTAGTGATTACCACTCCTGAAATGGATATAACCTCCCTGATTAAGGAAATTGTAAATTCTGGCACGTTATACGCTCCAGTAGTGGAGTCACAGGATGACATGCATCTGGTGGGAATAGTAACAGTAGCGGATATCATAATGAAATTACTCTACAATGGATCACTACCTGCGAATGAATCCATTGAAGGTATTATGAGTTCTTCAGTTATCACTTGCAATCATGATGATCCGATTTCTCATGTTTGGAAGAGAATGGGTGATTCAGGCGTATCTGGTCTTCCAGTGATTAAAAATAATAAAATTATAGGCATTATCACCAGAATGGACATTATCAAATCGGGTAATGTTCGAATGGGCCGTGAATCCCAATCTCATGAGACCCGAAGGTCAGTTTTGGTGGAAAAAATAATGAGAACCCCACCAGTTGTGGCCATAACCAGCACATCCATTCGCGAAGCCGCTGAAATACTATTGGAATATAATATTGGACGTCTGCCTATTGTAAAAAATCCAATATATGTTAAAAAAGAACCCCGAAGAGCTAAACAAGCCGATCTAATTGGTATAGTTTCAAGGGAAGATATTTTATGGTCGTATCTCAACTGATGTGCCCATCATCTTTTAAATCTGAAGTGGGTGCTGAACTGATTTTAGAGAATCTAAATAGCAATTTTAATGTATCCCATTATTATAAAAAAAATAATTCAAAGTTATTTCGTAATAGAGGTGTATAGATGAGAAAAAAAGAAACCATAAACTTGGTGAAATCAATGGACCGTGGTTCATTGGAATTTGAAACCCACGCATCCCAACATGAGGGAGACGTGATGAGCATAGCAACTAAAAAGGTGGTAACCGCACCTCAAACAGCCACAATAAAGGAAGCAGCTGAAAGAATGGTGAAAAACAAGTTCAGAAGACTTCCAATAACTGATCCTGGTAGTGAAAAGCTTCTTGGAATAGTTACCTCAATGGATATCCTGGACTTCTTAGGAGGTGGGGACAAGTATAAGATTCTTGAGAAAAAACATCATGATAACTTCCCTGCAGCCGTAAACGAACCAGTTAAGATGATTATGACTCGTGAAGTTGAAACCATTAACACTAAAGACTCCATAAACACTGCAGTGGCAAAAATGACAACTAAAGGAGTAGGAGCTCTTCCAATAGTAGATTCTGAACATAAAATAGCTGGAATTGTTTCCGAAAGAGATTTTGTACTTCTGATGGCCGGGGTACTTAATGATGAGCTTGTTGATGACCACATGCAAAAAAATGTAATTACCACCACTCCGGGAACACGCATTGAAGGAGCATCAAAGATCATGGTCAGGAACAAACTTCGCAGAATCCCGGTTGTGGGTGAAGAGCGTAAAACACCACACCCTGAGAAAGAAAAAATAGTGGGTATTGTCACTGCAACGGATATACTGGAATTTCTGGGTAAAAACAGTGCTTTCGAACACATGATAACCAACAGTGCTGAAGAAATTCTCAACACAACCATAACCGAAATAATGGAGTCAGATGTGATCACTGCCAATGCCATGAGTCACTTGGGCGATGTCTGCGATTTAATGGAAGATAAAGGCATTGGAGGACTTCCTGTAGTACAAAATGGTGATTTAAAAGGAATTATTACCGAAAGTGATATATTAAAAGCCATAATTTCATAGTTATGGTTTATTAAAAAATTTTAGGGGCGAACAGCATGATGAAAATCGAGGATGTAATGAACGAGGACGTAGTGTTAGTCAAAGAAAATGAACAAGTAAGTCACGCCCGAAACCTCATGCTCAAACACGGTTACAGCCGTATTTTAGTGGTTGACCAAGAAGGCAAACCAGTGGGCATCCTAACTGAAAAAGATTTAATAAGAAAAATGAGGGCGAATGGACCGCAATGGAAGAGGAGGCCAATAGATAAAATATCAATCCGCAGAGTAATGACATCCCATCCAATAACCATAACTCCTTTCAGGGAGCTAAGGGAAGCAGTTGAGCAAATGATCAAAAACAACATAAGCTCTCTTCCAGTTGTAGACAATGGGGAATTAGTGGGAATAATAACTAAAAGTGACCTAATGGACTTCTACAGCCAAAAATTCGCCAAAAAATGGAAAGTATCACAACTCATGACCAGTGAAGTAGTAACTGTAAATGAAAACCACAGTATAGGTCATGTTATTAGCATAATGGAAGATCACAAAATAGGCAAAGTTATAGTAATGAGGGATAATGAGCCTGTTGGGATAATAACCTCTGGAAACATATCATTTGCCAATGTAGAAGACCCTGAAACTGGGGTTAGCCAAGAAAAAATAGCATTCCTCCACAAAATTGAGGGTCAAGAGAAAAGAAATGTTAGAGAAGTGTCAATGGTTACGGCAGGGGACATAATGACAACTGACCTTATTACAATCAGTCCTGATGAAGACGCATCTAATGCCGCAACTATTATGATAAATAAGGATCTAAGTGGTATTCCAGTTTTGAATAAAGATGAATTAGTTGGAATAATCACAAAAACCGATATTATCAGAGGAATACAATAAATAAAGGGGATAATAAAAATGCATGTCAAAGATATAATGGCCAAAGATGTGGTAGTGGTTGATAAAGACCAAAACATTCATGACGCATTTAAATTAATGAAAAAACACAAAATATCCCGACTACCAGTTATAAACACCAACCAAAATCACAAAAAAGAAATAGTGGGTATAATAACAGAAAAAGATATTGCATTAAGGCTTGGATCATCAAAATATGGTAACCTGTCACCATCACACTTCCATGTGTCCACTGTTATGACTCCTCAACCCTTAACTGCCGAACCCAACCAAGCACTACCTACTGCTGCTGAAACTATGTTGGAAAATGGTATTGGTGGATTAATTGTAGTTGAATCTGGAGACATCGTGGGAATGATCACCAAAAGTGACTTTCTGGAAACATGTCAAGGAAAGCCTTTTAACGAAATCCCCGTGAACGAAAGGATGAACAAAGATTTAACAACTATTGAACCACAAGATAGGCTTGTGCACGCTAGAAGAATTATAATTGATAAAAAAATTGGCAGAATCCCGGTAACTGAAAACGGTGAACTCCAGGGAATGATTACAGCTAAAGATATAGCCTTGGCAATGATGTCCTTCCGTAAAGTAGTTCCAGATAAGTACAAACCAGCCAGGATACGTAACTTACTGGTGGAGGATGTTATGGTTCAAAATGTGAAAACCATATCTGAAGAAACTCCAGTATCCGATGCAGCAATGATTATGTTGGATAATAATTTCAGTGGACTTCCAGTGGCCGGTGATCAGGGCATGACCGGGATAATCACCAAAACTGACTTTTTGAAACTGATAGTGGAACTGGAAAAAGTCTAAAAAAAATCATCCCAATAAATGATATAGGGGCTTATCCCCATTTTTCTTTTTTTTAAATAGATATCAGACTTTAGACAATTAATTATGCGCGAAAAAAACATCCCCAATCTACTAACTCAGGAAAAGGTTTCAAAACTTCTGAACATATCTTCTCAGAAATTAGAAGAAGCATACTGGAAAGGAATTATAAAAAAGTACCAGAAACATGATCTTGATGCAATCCAGTTCAAAAAAGATTTGGGGCCAATTGAATCCGGGACACTGGTAATTGACAAGGGAAATATTCACATTATAAGAGGTTTCCCAAAGATTAGAAGAACACTCCTTTTACAACCAGCATTGAAGAAACATTTCCCTAAAGAAGTGGCTGTTGAAGAGAAGATGAATGGATACAATGTTCGTATAGCTCAGGTAGATCAACAAATAATAGCCTTAACCCGGGGCGGTTATATTTGTCCTTACACCACTCGTAAAGCAACAGAAATACTCTATTTAGATGATTTTTTCCAAGAAAATCCGGAAATGGTGATATGTGGAGAAATGGTGGGCACGTTAAATCCATATGTGTCTCATTATTATCCGGAGATTGGGAAATTAGGTTTCAGAATCTTTGATTTAAGGGAAAAACAAACCAACAACCCACTTACTGTGATGGAAAAGAGAAACTTACTCAAAGAATACGGACTGGAACCAGTCCGTCTGATGGGGATATTTCCAGTTGACGAAGCCCCCGAAACGATCATGGAGATTGTTCGAGATTTAGGTGCTAATAATAGGGAGGGCGTGGTAATGAAAGATCCAATGATGCAGTTGGAACCTTTAAAATACACTTCATCTCAGGCACAAGCATCAGAACTGGAATATGCTTTGAGTTATCCATTTGATTTGGCTCAAGCTTTTCTTTTCAGCAGGATAATTCGGGAAGGATTCCAAGCCTATGAAATGTCTGAATCTACAGATGAACTCTCAGAAAGAGCTTTCAGGATAGGTGAATCAATACTATATCCAATGTTGGAAACAATTAAAAGAGTTAAAAAAGGCGAAATTGCAGCAGAGGATCTGGTAATTGAGGTGGGTAGTGAAAATGAAGCAGAGGAATTTATCCGTCACCTCCGGGATTTGAAGGTTATGGCTAAATTAGTGGAGATTAAAGATGGTAAAGCAGTCATAAGGAGAATACACCAGTCCACCAATGATAGAGTAAATAATTATCTCCATGGTGGATTATATTAACCACTAATTTAATATTACTTTCATAGTTGTCAATTAGATAATCCAATAACAGTTCATGGGAATATATTATGAAAATAGGATTTTTAGGCCCCACAGGGACTTTCACCGAAGAAGCAGCATCCACTATAGGGGGAGAACTAGTGCCATATGCCACAATACCTGATGTTTTTCGTGCAGTTCATAAAAAAGAAGTTGATGTTGGTGTTGTTCCTATTGAAAATTCCATTGAAGGTTCAGTTGGTGTAACCCTAGATCTTCTTGCCCATCAATATCTCCTGAAAATTAAAGGGGAAATAATAATCCCCATTAGCCTTAACCTACTTATTAACTCTGGAACCGATTTAAACGACTTGAAAATGGTATACTCCCATTACCAGCCATTATCTCAGTGTCGTATGTTTTTGGAGAAAATGGGGGTTCGGACACAAGCAACAAGAAGCACTGCTGAAGCATCAGAGATCATAAAAGACAAAAAAAATGTGGCTGCCATTGGAACTCGTAGAGCAGCAACTTTGTATGGGCTTAAAATCGCTGCTGAAGATATCCAAGACCATGAAAGTAACATGACTCGTTTTGTGGTCATTGATCATGAAGACCACGTTCCCACTGGCAGGGACAAAACATCTTTAGTTTTATGTTTATCTAACGACCGTCCTGGTGGTCTTTATGAGATATTGGGCGAATTTGCCAGGGAAAAAATTAATTTAACCAAGATAGAATCCAGACCATCAAAGGAAAAACTGGGAAGCTACATCTTCTTTGTGGATTTAGAGGGTCATCATAGTGATTTAAAAGTTGTGAATGTTATAAATAGGATAAGATCAAAGGTAGGATACATAAAGATTTTGGGATCATATCCTCAAGAAGGAGATGATTAAAATAATTTCAGATAGAAAAAAGCTCAATAAACAGTTACAAGAGCTTGAAAATGATTATAATAATGGCAATATTTCTAAAAAGGAATATTTCGCCCGTAAAAGAGACATAGGGCAGGAATTGGAAACCTTGCAAGTAGCAGAAAGAGTGCGCAGGATGCAAGGTAGAATGGGGTCTGAAAAAACTCTTGATTACTGGTCAGACCAGGAAAATGAAAGAAAAAAACAAGCTGAAGAAGCTGAAAAAGAGGAAATGATTAAAAAATATATTACCAACCATGATTCCATTAAAGGTAGAGAAATACCTTCTAAGGGATGGCTGGGTAATAGGGCCAAGATTAGTTTAATTGCCTTTATTGCCCTGGCATTTATAGTGGGAACATCCATGGGATCCTTGCTTATAAATAAACCCTCTGAAGTATCTTCAGTTCCCATGCTGGTTAATGACAGTGCATTCCCACCAGTAGCCAATAATACCACTATCATTACAACCAACTACACTTCTACCATTAATAATACTCCAACCTCCACAAATCCTCAAACACCTAAACCCGAACCTAAACCCCAACCTAAACCTAAACCTAAACCACCTGAACCTGAACCTAAACCACCTGAACCTGAACCTAAACCCCAACCTTAACCTAAACCACCTGCACCGACGCCTAGTACTGATACCTGACAATAAAACATTTTTGTCCATTAAATGAACCTACAGAATCAAAATTGATACCAAGAGAGTTAATCCTCAATTTTAAAAAAAACCGTCCATTATATGGATTGCTATATTTAGATATGAAATTAACGAAAATGAGCAATATAAACAATGTAATTCAATGATTTGAAGATATATAATAATTAGTTTTCATCAATAGAGTAAAAAGGTGATTTTAATGAATAAAATTCTCCCAGTAATACTATTTACCATTTTCATGGTGGTCTTGGTTTCAGGATGCATCAATGATGGAAAAGCAAACCAGACCAACAATTTCACCAAATCGGGCATATTCTTCCAATACCCTCAATCATGGGGAGTGGCAAAGGTCAATTCAACTGGGGGAATCGCTGCTGTGGGAGATCCCCAGACCATAGTCAATGGAAAACCCACTACTTCTGTGGTCATCCAGGAATATAATAACACTAATTATTACAGTCTTCAAACAGCCTATGAACAGAATTATTTAAAATTCTTCAACAACACAGGCAAAACCAAGGTTTCAGTGGGAAATTTCACTCTAAACAATGACCAAGCATATGAAACTGTTTACATCTCTTCAGAATCAGGTGTGAAGAAGAAATATCGGGCAGTATGGTTACAAAAAGATAGAAACATCTACGTAATACTTTGCAGTGCCAGGGCAGAAGATTATGATGGTCAAAATGCAAATTTTGACCTAATAATTAACACATTCAGATTATCCTAGTTGAATTGTCATATTATTTTATAATTCTTCCCTATTCCTTTTTATAAATAATAAACAGTTTTATTTTTATAATAAAGGGCAGTTTTATATTTAAATAGAAGTAATGTAGTTATGCAAAAATTTTATATGTTAAACTTGAGACAATATAACTGATATTACTATTATCTTCACAGGGCAGAATAGTGGACGGAAAGTCAATAAATCTGCTTTTATTTTATTGAATCCTGTGGGGTAATTAAGTTCGCCTTCATGTGAAATCCGAAATTTTAGGTTAAATACTATTTAGGTTAGTTTAACTTATTATTATCATCAAATGATACAGAACAATTCTAATACCTACAAATTTCAACTGGATTGGTTGATAAATATGATGAAACAAGCTGTGTGAAGGTTTATAATAATTCATTGTGTCTTAATTGACCTTTAGGATTATCCACATAATATAATAAGGAGGAATTGAGAATGGTATTGCCAATATGCGATGTCTGTTTAAAGAGCGGAATGTTATGTCAAGGTTGTGAGAATAAAATAAAAAGCGGAGAAATAAGTCAACTTGACTTGGACATTGCAAAAATCCTCTACCGTGTGGGTGATGGTAAAATAGGTTTTAAAAGAACTGTTGAGATAGGAGATGTAGTTATTATCATCACCGACAAAGGCCAAGTGGGTAAACTCATAGGCAAGGGTGGTAAAATTGTCAGGGAAATATCTAAAACCGTGGAGAAAAAAGTAAGAGTTGTTGGAGAAAACTCTGATTTGAAGGCAGTAGCCACGGATATATTGGCCCCTGCACGTATTTCTGGAATAAACATAGTTTATGGGAAAGATGGGGAAGAAAAATACAAAATCCGGGTTAGACGGGAGGATGCTCGGCGATTACCTGCCAAAATGGATCTTTTAAATAGCATAATTCAGGAATTAACTGGTGAGAAAACACTGGTGGTCATTGACCGTAATAACTAGTTAAAGGATTTAACAAGTTACATGAAAATTAATAGGGGTTAAAATCTGATGAGAATTGTGCTCTGCGTCACCGGTAGTGTGGCTGCTGTTGAAACTGTAAAACTAGCCAGAGAGCTTAAAAGAAAAGGATTCCAAGTTAAGTGTTTCATGAGTGACGGAGCCTGTGACATTATTAACCCAAATGCCCTGGAATTTGCCACAGGGGAACCAGTGGTCACCAAACTCACTGGCAAGATAGAACATGTTAAATTTGCAGCTGAAGATCTGATTCTGGTAGCCCCGGCAACAGCCAATGTAATAAGTAAATTTGCCTACAAAATTGCGGATAACCCTATTAACACTCTTCTAGTAACTGCTAGTGGCTACGGGACACCTATTATTTTTGTTCCCTCCATGCACCAGTCCATGCACCGGGCTGTTCATGAAAATATTCAAAAACTCAAAAAAGAGGGAATTATTTTCATCCAACCTCTTGAGGAGGAAAATAAGGCTAAATTCCCTTCTATTGATGACATTTTGCTCCATGTTCAGAAATCCACCTCATCAGGAGATTTAGTTGGTCAAAAGGTTCTGGTAAGTGCTGGTGGAACTTATGAAGAGATTGATCCAGTTAGGGGCATAACCAATCGCAGTTCTGGTAAAATGGGGTTGGAATTGGCCAAAGAAACCTTCCGCAGGGGTGCTGATGTAACCCTGGTAACTGGAAAGATGGATGTGGCTGTTCCTACTGTTTTTAACCAAATCAAGGTGGAATCTTCCTATCAGATGCAGAGTGAACTTGAAAGAATTCTTGTTGATCAGGATATTTTCATAGCTGCAGCAGCAGTGTCTGATTTCACATTGGACAAACAGGAATCCAAGATATCATCAAAGCGTAAGCTCTCCCTAAAATTAAAACCAGCTCCTAAAATAATTAATAAAGCAAAGAAATACAACCCAAATATATTTTTAGTGGGTTTCAAGGCAGAATATGACGTTTCTCAAGAAGAACTAGTGAAATCTGCCGGTTTGCGGTTGAAAGAGGCTGATGCCGACTTGATGGTGGCTAATGATGTGGCAGTAGAAGGAGCAGGATTCGGTTCGGACCAGAACAAAGTGGTGTTGGTTGATGACGAAGTGTTGGATATTCCTCAAAGCACCAAAGAAGAAATAGCATCATTAGTTGTTGACAGAATCGTGGAAAAATTCCTTAAAATATTTGAGTAAATTTTATTAAAAGGTAATTTAACTGGTTGTTTTACTCATTTCCCGTTTTTTAGTATTAGTTTTTCAAAAAAATTTATTTTAATTTGATAAAAGTTAAGTGTAAATGGCTGTACATTTCCTTATTATGGATAAAAAAATCAAAGACCTAAGTTCTTCTTTAAGTGATAAAACTATTTTTTTTAATTTAAAAAGCAAATTCACAAACCAGACAGCGGTGGTCCTTCTCATAAGGATCCAAATCCACTTTATCTAAAACCCTAAAGCCATGTTCTTTTAACTTAGATGCTTCTTCACGGAATATTTGCCGAGGTTTACGGGTTACATCAATACTCCTGGCTTTTATCATAAATATGCCTTGACCCTCTTCTTTTAGATACATTCTCATGTTATCCATGAATATTCTAGTTTGGTTAGGTTGGGCAACGTCAGAGTAGAGGATGTCCACCTTCTCCAGTAATCCCCGGTAGTTGTGTGGTTTGCTGGCATCTTCCAGGAGCGGTATCATGTTTTCCCGACCACGGCAAACATTTAAAAGCTCCCTCATCATGCGGGGTGAGAACTCAACACAGTAAATCATACCCTCTGTGACTATGTCCGAGAGATGAGAGGGGGTAGTACCTGCAGAAGCTCCTAAATACAGAATTTTGGAATTTACTTTTACTGGAAACTTTTCCAACCCTTTAAGTATGGCTGCAGCCAGTTTTGAACGGCGAGGCTCCCATAAACGGCATTCAGTATCCTCACATTCGGCCAGTTTCTCTCCATAAACCCTTACTCCTGGGTTGAGATTGCAAGTGGCTAAGTGGCCGTCCAGTTCATATATTCCGGTAAATTCAGTTAATATTTGCCTATCTTCCATTTTTTTATTCCTCTAAAATTATTCCTAAAAATTTCTGCAAATCATTTTTTTTAATTCAGATGATATAAGAGTTTACTTAAAAACTTTCAGGGGGTCCTGAATTTTTCATGGTATCTTCTGACTCATTAAATAATCTATAATTCAGTAAGAGTAATCTCCCTTATTATACCGAAATTTATCCTTTTTTCTTTTCCTTTTTTTTCCCTGTTTTTTCTTCTTTT
Organism: Methanobacterium sp.; assembly: GCA_012838205.1. Classification (NCBI taxonomy): domain Archaea; kingdom Methanobacteriati; phylum Methanobacteriota; class Methanobacteria; order Methanobacteriales; family Methanobacteriaceae; genus Methanobacterium; species Methanobacterium sp. Next base: position 29,205 of record DUPR01000017.1, on the reverse strand, counting down.
CTGATTTTCCCGTTCTTTTAGGGAAAGGATTTGATTTTTTGATTTCTTCCAGTTTAATTTGGAATCCTTCTTTAATTGAAGGATCATATTCTCCGGAGAAATAATCCTTACGCGCGGCCAAACTTATCTTACCGGCTAGTGCCCTGGCAACTTTTCCCCGAATCCACCACCGGGAGCCACGAACATCTGGGTGCTGGTAGATCAGTCCATGTTTTGGGGGTTTCTCACCAGTCTTTAAGTGGCGGAAAAGCGCCTTCTCTGCTCCTAAAATCTGTACTGTACTGGAAGGTAAAAGCGCTAATCTCCGAATCCCTCCAGTATGCGCTATAATCTTAGCACCAAGTGATGGTCCTGTGAGGTCCCGTAGGTTGGGTGCCATTTCTTCCATTTTTTGGTCAACATAGTTAGCAATGGATTTTTTAGATTTTTGCATGGATTCAATTGTCTGGGCAAATCCCCTGATCACCTCCAAATCAGTTTTTGATAATTCTGCACCTAGACTAACCCAGGAATCCTCGTCAAAATCAAGTGATCCTGAATTTATAATAGCATCACGGGTCCCATACTTCGAAACTAACTCTACATACTGTGAATGGTCACTCACCTGATCCAGTTCTGGGAAGTGGATCGGATACCATTCTCTGATCCTCTCCACCAATTTTACTTCAGATTCTTCCAACTCTTCAACTGAATGGATAGCTTGGATAAGGAGGAGATCATCGGACTCAGAAGACTCTTTAAGTTTTATTTCAGTTATCTGCATTGATAATTGTCGGATGATATCTTTAAGTTCATTTTTTGTATTTAAAAATCCAGTTTCAAGAAGAACTTCATCCAAGTTTGATCTTAAATAGTCTCCCCCTTTACTGGGGATTTTAAAACTCAATTTGGAATGATATTTAAGGTTACGGTAGTGATAGCTGCTTTTATCAGTTTCAACAATGATTTCATCACATCTTTTGCCTATTTTGTCTAAAAGATGGGTTTCTTCAAAACTGATAGATTTTTCTTGCATTTCAACCCATTTTTTTAGGAGATCTGAATTTGGGAAAAGTTCATAATCCAGGAGGTTAAAATCTTCATCTAAGGCCATGAAGCCTGCAAAACAACTAACAATATAACACTTCATAGAATTTAATGTGTATTTAAAATGATTTAAACCTTCCAAAATTAAAAGATTATTTGAAAAAAAAATTCTATATAAATGATAACATGGATTTAATTTTCCATTTAAGGGTGTAATCATGCTGGAAGTAGAAATATGCCAGATGAAAATGAAAAATCCAACTGCACTAGCTGCTGGGGTTCTTGGAAGCACAGCTTCATCACTTAACTGGGCATCAAGGAGTGGAGTTGGTGCTGTAGTTACGAAATCATTTGGATTGGAACCTAACAAGGGATACTCCAACCCTACCACTGTAGATGTGGAAGGGGGCATAATAAATGCCATAGGTTTATCAAATCCAGGAGTGGATATTTTCACGGAAGAATTAAAGAAACTTGATGGAAATGTTCCGCAAATCGCATCAATATATGGTTCCACACCTGAAGAGTTCTCCCAAATCGCCAGTAAGGTGGATAAATTAGTGGATGCCTTGGAACTCAACGTGTCCTGCCCCCATGCCATGGAAGGATGCGGGGCAGCAATTGGCCAAGATCCTAATTTAACTATTCGGATAGTTGAAGCTGTTAAAAAATCAGTTAAATCTCCAGTGATAGTCAAATTAACTCCTAATGTCACTGATATTGTGGAAATTGCTCGTGCTGCTGAAAGTGGCGGGGCTGATGCCTTAACCTTAATAAATTCCCTGGGACCTGGGATGCGAATCGATTTAGAAACAGCTAATCCCATTCTTTCAAACCGTTTCGGTGGAATGTCAGGGCCTGCCATAAAACCAGTGGCCTTAAGATGTGTTTATCAAGTTCATCAAGCAGTTAATCTGCCAATAATGGGAGTGGGGGGTATAATGAATTACCAAGATGTAGTTGAATTCTTATATGCTGGAGCTAGCTGCGTGCAAGTGGGTACTGCAGTTATGTACCATGGACTGGAAGTTTTCAGGGAAATAACAAGTGATTTGGAGAAATTCATGATGCGTAAAGGTTACCAGCGGGTGGATGAGATGGTGGGACTGGCACATCAGAAATAAACCCAAACCATCACAGGTGGTGAAAACCCAATTAAACAAAAGGAAGGATATGTTATGTTAAAAACTGATATCAAACATTTTCCACAAGTACTAAAAATCAAAAGGATAGTTGAAGAATCACCAACAGTTAAAACCTTCTATTTCCCCTGGAAATTTACAGATGAGACTCCTGGTCAGTTTTTAATGTTATGGAATTTTCAGGATGAAAAACCCATGTCCATTTCCAGTATTGATCCAGTCAATGATGAAGTGGGAGTTTCAGTTAAGATGGTGGGACCCTTCACCCAATCACTTCATAAGCTCCATGAAAATGATCTTTTAGGATTAAGAGGGCCATATGGGACAGGATTCCAGATTGCAGGTTCAAGGGTTCTGGCAGTAGGGGGTGGGATTGGAATGGCACCCATAGCTGCATTCACTGATGAAGCATCAAAAAGGGGGGTAGAAATGGATGTTATCACTGCAGCCACTACAAAAAAAGAAATTTTATTCCAGGAACGGCTCAATACCACTGGAGTTAATGTAATGGCAACTACGGATGACGGGAGTCATGGATTTTGCGGTTTTGCCACTGAACTTGTCGAAAAACTCATAAAACAAGAAGATTATGATATGATGGTGGTTTGTGGTCCTGAAATTATGATGAAAAAACTTTTAGACATCTCCAACCAATACCAACTCCCAACCCAGTTTTCCATTGAGCGTTATATGAAGTGTGCACTGGGAATTTGTGGGCAATGCTGTGTGGATGATGTGGGTTGGAGGATATGTGTTGAAGGCCCTGTATTCTGGGGAGATCAGCTGATGATGATTTCTGAGTTTGGTAAATATCACCGGGATTCTTCAGGTATTAGAAAACAGTTTTAGGATCAAAAATTTCCAGTTTTACTAAGAAAACCTTTATTGGTATTATGAAGGTATTTAATTATGAATACTGTGTGGAATGATTATTGTGATTGATAATCTAAAAGGAACCTTAACATCGGCTGTCTTTGTAATCATATTGCTCCTTTTTTTATCCTTTTTAGTTATCACTCCTATGTTAAGTATGATTGTGCTGGCTGCTGTTTTTGCATATGCAGTGCGCCCCATAGCCAAGATACTGCAACCTTACATAAAGTTCCATTCACTGGCCATAACAGTGGGCATGGTGGTGGTCATATTTCCTTTAATTGCCATTCTTTTTTACTCTATTGAAGCCCTTGCACAGTCTGCTCCTTCACTGGTTGCGGCTGCAGAATCAATTAATATTAAAAACTTTACAGTTTCTTCCATTCAAAATTCCCCACAATTTCAACAATACATCCCAACTGGTGTGTATCCTTATCTAGGATCATTATCCCGTGTTTTTGAAGCTGCCTTTTCGGATATTGTTAGTAGAATCACTTCTTACTTGGTTGGTTTAGTGCAGTCATTACCCAATCTAGCTTTGGAACTTTTTGTTTTCTTTGTTGCAACATTTTATTTGGCTAGAGATGGGGATAAACTATGGGCTTATGTTGATTTTTTCATACCACAGGATAGGAAGGGGTTTTTTGATAATCTCTTCCGTGAAGTTGATAATGTTTTAAAGAGCATCTTCTTTGGACATTTCTTGTCAGCGATGATTGTGGGTTTGATTTCCGGAATTGGGTTTTACTTGTTGGGTTATCCTTATTCCTTGTTTCTGGGAATTCTAACTGGATTTTGTCAAGTAATGCCTTTTGTAGGTCATTGGCCTACTTATGGTGCTGTAGCCATTTATGACATAATTCATGGCAATTTCATCCGATTAATTCTAGTTGTTATTTTAAGCATAGCTCTTAGTGTGTTGGACATGTACTTGAGGCCTCAGATTTCAGGTAAATATGCAGACATACACCCTATGATATTCCTTTTGGGATTCATATGCGGACCATTGCTATTGGGCTTGGTTGGATTTATTATCGGACCATTGGTTTTGGGAGTGGCTTATGCTGCTGTTTTGGCTTATAAAGAGTCTAAAGACGTTGAAAAAGAAAATGATGCAGATAAATAGCAACTTAATTAAGAACTAAAAAAAATCCTGTTTTTATC